>JBDRUF010000021.1 GCA_039801245.1 candidate division WOR-3 bacterium | reverse complement strand
GGGTGAACGCCAGCGGTGAACCGCCCGCCGGACAAGGTCACTGGCACCATAGCACTGCCAGAAGATATGGGGATTGCCGGTTACGGGATTAACCGCAATTGATGGATACATCTGATGCCTTTCCCCCTGGGAAACATTCTCGGTCTGACCCCAGACGGTGTCGGTGCGCACCTTGTAGAAGACATCATAATAGCCACTGGTGCCCTCCCGACCATACCAGACCAGATGAACCTTGTTGTCAGGACCACCCGCAACCGCGGGATATGCCTTATAATTGCTTCCGCCCTCAACCACCACCGGCGCAAGCCAGCAGGTATCAACCCGCTCCCGGTAAATGATATTTGTGCCCTCCAGCCAGACCACATGGATATGACCCTCGGGCGTAACACTGACCGTTGCGCACTCCTTGACAACATTGGGACCGCTCACCGAAAGTAACCGCGAATTCTCGTCCCAGCCGTTATTTGGCGACCAGGTCTTGAGATAGATATACTCGTCGGTAACATCATCCGGACCCGAGCACCAGACCGCATAAATAGTTCCCATAGAATCGCAGGCCAAAGAGACATGCTTGGAGTTGAGGTTCTGATTGTAAAGGTCAAAGGAAATCATCGTATCATTAGTCCAGCCTGACCCCGGCTCATAGCGCTTGTAGTAAATCTGAAAACGGTAGGTTCCCAATCCCGAGTTCATCACATACCAGGCAACATGGATGCGGTCTTGCGGGTCAACAACCACCCGGCGTTGGGTGCTCCAGTAGGAGTAGTCGGAATAGTTGTTATTCGTCAAGCGAATCTCGGGCTCCCATTCGGCAGCAAAAACCAGCCCGGAGATAACACAGACCAAAATCGCTAAAAATCTCTGCATATTATGCCTCCAGTTTGATTGCCATTCCATCTGATAAATATTTAACCGGCAAACCCTGTTTTTGTCAAACGGTATCAATACCGAGTGATATTGGATTTTCTGGAATTAGGTTTATATAAATATAAACAGATCTCCCATGGGTGAAGTTGAGTTATCTTTCGTATTTCAATAACTTAGCCGAATACCAGTTTTACCCCGGGGGTCACTCCCCCAGTGGTTTTAGACCCGAGAGCAGATGGTTTTTTTCCGAGGCGGCGTTGCAGTTGTAGGGATGCCGGCTGAATGCCCCTTTAGTAAGGGTTGACTGTAGTTGCTGCACCTTTTATAATCAGATGGTGAAGGTAGTTGCTACCAATCGCAAGGCGCTAAGGGATTATACCGTGTTTGAGAAGATTGAAGCCGGGATTCAGCTTGTCGGCACCGAGGTGAAGTCCGTGCGTGAGGGTGGTGCATCCCTTGATGGCGGTTATGCGGTTGTTGAGAACGGCGAGGTTTTTCTCTGCGATGTCAACATCGCCCCTTACCGTCAGGGCAATATTTTCAACCGCGACCCGAAGCGCCGGCGGAAACTGCTTCTCCACCGTGATGAAATCAAGCGGCTCTTTGGCAAGACCACCCTGCGGGGTTTCACTTTGATACCGCTGCGGCTTTATTTCAACGACCGCGGGATTGCGAAGGTGGAACTGGCTTTATGCAAGGGCAAGAAGGCGATTGACCGCCGCGAGGAACTGAAGCGTCGGGCAATTGAACGGGATGAGCGGCAATGGGGAAAGAGGTTGTGAGCAGAAGGGTTGGGGTTGCTATCTTTTTATTTTTCACCATTTTGTTCAATTATACCTTTGCGGCGAAAGAGGAGAATCTGCGTAACTTCAATGGTGTTGACTACCTACCCCTTTCGGGCATCACCGCCCATTTTCAGGGAAAATGCTGGCTGGTTCGATCACCTGAAGGTGAAAGCCGGTTTGTTGCCATCCTGCCGGGAGCAAAAGACTCCTTACCTATAGAATACACCTTTCTTGTTGACAGCAACCTCGTGATTCACAACGGCAAGAGGTTGCAACTGCCCTTGCCCGCGGTGATGGAGAAGGATCAGCTCTACTTACCGGCGGTAGTGGCGGCGGCAATCTTTCCAGAACTGGATGTGCCGATTCTCAGCACGATTGAGACCGAAAGAGTCCAGGATACCCTGGTTGTCCGCCTGCTCCTTTCCCCATTTCAGAAGAAAACCGGCGCCCTCCTTTTTCATCACGAGAACAGCTCCAGCATTGAATTCCGTCTTACCCTTGGCGCCCGGATTGACTCAGGCTTTGTCCAAGAGTTAAGACTCCTTTCCCTAACCAGTACCGGGAGTTTCCTCAACGGGATCAAGATTGACTCCAACGCCGTGGGGACAAGTTTAATCTGGACATTTCGCCAGCCGGTTGAGAAAACGATAATCAGCCGCGAGCAGGGTATTGAGGTGCGGGTTTTCCCGAGGCCGAAGCGCCAAGTGGCTAAAATTCTCCTTGACCCTGGACATGGGGGCAAAGACCCGGGCGCAATTGGGACACTTGGCACCGAGGAGAAAACCGTTGTCCTTGACATCGCCAAGAGGACAAAAGAGCATCTGGTCAAAAATGGCTTTGAGGTCTACCTTACCCGGGAGGGGGATGAGTATGTCACCCTTGCCGAACGGGCAGAGAAGGCGATAAAAACAGGGGCGGACATTTTTGTAAGTATTCATGCCAACTGGGCAGAAAACAAAGCCGCAACCGGTCTGGAGACATATTTTCTCTCTGAGGCAAAGACCGACTGGGAAAGGGCGGTGGCAGCACGGGAGAATGCGGTGTTCGAACGGGAAATCGCCAACCCGCTTATCAAGGATAAGAATAATCCGGTGGGTCTTATTCTTGCCGACCTGGCACAGAATGAATTTCTCTATGAGTCAAGCGAACTGGCAGCCCGGATTCAGGAGAGTTCGCTGGGACTTGTGCGGGTCCAGGACCGGGGGGTGAAGCAGGCAAACTTCTATGTCCTGCGCAATATCTTTATGCCGGCAATCTTAGTTGAGTGCGGCTTTCTCTCAAATCGCCAGGAGGAAAAACTGCTGCGCACACCTGAATGCCGAGAGAAAATTGCGCGGGCAATTGCCGAAGGCATCGCTGGTTTTGCCCGGGATTATGAACGCCGGCTGAATGGGGCGAGTAAGAATGTTCGTTGAAGAGGGAACGGTCAAGCTGAAGCGGTTTCACCGCGTCGCCTCACAGCGGCTCTGTGGTAAAAGGCTGGATGTGTATCTGGTTCTCTCCGGGCTGGGGGTTTCCCGCAATCGGGCGGCAACCTTGATTGAAGCCGGCAAGGTATTGGTGAATGGGAAACCGGTAAAGCCCAGTTACCGGGTGAAACCCGGGGACGCAATCACCGCCCAGTTTGAATACGAACCGGAACTCACGATTGAGCCAGAAAAGATGGATTTGAACATTGTCTATGAGGACGGGGATGTGATTGTCATTGACAAGCCTGCAGGTGTGGTGGTTCATCCGGCAAGGGGAAATCGGCACGGGACCTTGGTTCAGGGACTACTTTATCACTGCCAGCATTTGCCGCTACGTGCCGACTCGCCACTCAGACCGGGTGTGGTTCATCGCCTTGACAAAGATACCACCGGTCTTTTAGTTTTTGCCAAAACCGATGAGGCGTTGCGCAGCCTCGGTGCCCAGATTGAACACCGCACCGTTGTCCGGGAATACCTTGCCTTTGCCTGGGGTGACTTTGAACTGTCTGAGGGTACGATTGATGCGCCTATTGGCAGGCATACGATTGACCGGTTACGGATGGCGGTCACTCCTTTTGCAGCCCGTACCGCTGTTACTGGTTATGAGGTCTTGCGCCGCTATGCAATCTGCACCTATCTCAGGCTGAGGCTTAAGACCGGCAGGACCCATCAGATCAGGGTTCATCTTGAGCATATCGGGCATCCGGTTGTCGGTGATCCGGATTATGGCGGGAGGAGTACCAATGTCATCAAGCACAAGGACCACGCCTCCATCTTTAAAGAGATATTAATTATAATGAAGCGCCAGGCACTACATGCTGCCCGACTTGGTTTTATTCATCCTCGCACCAAAAAATTTCTTGAGTTCTCATCGCCCCTACCTGCGGATATGGAATCTCTCTTGTTTTATCTTGAGAACCTAATGCGGGAAAGGAGGATATGAAAATCCTGGAGTTAAAACCTCCTTTTAGCGGCTTTCACTTGGCATTTTGTATTTTCATTATTTCCTGTACCCCTGTCCCAAAACCCATGCCGCCGCTGACACCTCCCGGCTGGGAGGATGGTGAGACCGCGGTTTATCAGGTTGTGCGTAACGACTCAGTCCTTTTCACCCGCATAATCAGCTTAAGATACGACGAGGAGGCCGGGGCCCCGGTTGTTGTCTTTAGCAATGTTGTCCGAACAGAATCAGCGCCATTTTACTTTTTTGACTCCACCGCATTTGCCCTCACCCGCTTTACCCTCCTGCCAGTTTGGTCTTATCGCGTGGTTGCCACTGAAATCTCCATCTCTGAAGCCCAGGCGGAATTTTCACAGGATAGAGTAGAGCTCCGGAAGGAGACAATGGATGGGGTTGAGGAAAAGGTATTTCGGGCAAATAAAAGTAGCTATGGGATAGAAATGCTGCCGCAGTTGTTTCGCACAATTCCGCTTGAGCCCGGGCTTTCCTTTCAGGTTAATGCGGTAGTAGGGCTGGAATTCCGCACCATCCCGGTTACAGTAAAGGTTTTGGGGACCAAACTTGTCAAAACAGCCTTAGGTGAAATCCTTTGCCGGGAGGTTGAGGCGCTTGCACCCCAGCGCAATCTGCGCCTCCTTTACGAACTAACCGACCCCCACCGGCTCATCGCCATCCGTGATTTAGAGAACTCAACCGAGACCGTTATAGTTGACTTTTACATCGAGGAATTTGAAACCCTGCCTGAGGAGTAAAGCGTGGTGATGAGCAAACCGGATAGGTTCAGGTATGCGCCACCTCCTGCAGCAGCTTAGCACTATCTGCCGCGCCTCATCAACCGAAATCTTATACCCCGGTGAGACATAGACCGGTTTGACACCGGCTCTTGTCCGCAACACTACACCAACAGCCTCTCCATCCATTAGGATGGTGGTATAACTTCCCCTTTCACTGGCGGGCTCCGCAGTTATTTCCACGAGCCGGCGCTTTGCACAGCCAATAGTTGGGATGTCAATCGCCCTACCCAACGCACAGGCGAGCCCGAATTTGCGTGGATGCGCCTTGCCCGCGGCATCACAGATGACCACATCCGGTCTGGTTTTTAACTTCGCGAATGCTGAAAGTAGGGGTGGCAGTTCCCTGTGAGCAAGATAACCGGTATGGTAATCAGCGGGAATCGGCTGGTGCGCCCAGGTCTTTTCTAACTCCTTGAGTTCAGGAAAAGAAAGCACCACCCAAACGGCATAGGCATCGCGTTCATCATAGGCAACATCACAACCGGCAACACTATTGATATTAAACAGGTTTATTCCACCGTTACCGATTTGGCGAGGTTGCGCGGTTTGTCGACATCGCAGCCGCGCAGGACCGCTATGTGATAGGCGAGAAGTTGGAGCGGTGGTGCAACTGTTATCGGGGAGAGGTATTCCGGGGTTTTGGGGATGTAAAGGACGAAATCGGCAATTTCGTTCAGTTGCTCATCCCCTTCGGTGCCAATAACGATGATTTTGCCCTTGCGCGCCTTCGCCTCAGTGAGGTTGGAGATCATCTTCTCGTAAACCGAATCCTTAGGCGCAATCCCAATTACCGGGACATTTTCATTGACCAAGGCTATGGGACCGTGCTTCATTTCTCCTGCTGGATAACCGGTTGCATGGACATAGGCAATCTCCTTCAGTTTCAGAGCCCCTTCAAGCGCACTGGGGTAATTTATATTCCTGCCGAGATAGATGAAGTCATGGGCAAAGGCGAGCCTTGCCGCCACCTGTTTTATGCGACGGTCAAGGTTGAGAATAGATTCTACCTGTTTGGGGATTAACTCCACATCGGCGCGCACCCGCTGTAACTGGTCAGCACTCATCGTCTTGCGGATGCGAGCGAAGTAGAGTGACAGGAACAAAAGGTTGAGAATCTGCGCGGTATATGCCTTGGTTGATGCCACACCGATTTCCGGTCCGGCGTGGATGTAAACTGTTGAATCCGCCTCCCGGGCAATTGATGAGCGATAGACATTGAGGAGGGCTAATGAGCGGATTCCCCGTGCCTGCGCCTCCCGGAGCGCAGCAAGGGTATCCGCGGTCTCACCGGACTGGCTGATAGCCAGCATCAGCGTCTCGTCTTCGTAAAGGAATTCAGAGGAGCGCAGCTCGGAACTTATTTCCACCGAAACCGGAATCTTGCAGAACCTTTCAAAGTAGAATCTGCCCACCAGACCCGCATGGTAGGAGGTCCCGCACGCCTGGATGACAATCCTTTTGATGCGCTCGATGAAATCCGGATAAAGGAGAAACTCCGGGTCGAGCATAATCGTGTCGTCACGGAAACGGCGGGCGATGTTTGCCCTCAGGACCTCGGGCTGTTCAAAAATCTCCTTGCGCATAAAATGGGGATAACGACCCTTGGAGATCTCCTTTGTCTTCATTTCAATTGGGACAAAATCCCTGTCCACCTGCCTGCCGTTAAAGTCAAACAGTTGCACCCCTTTTTGGGTGACAACCGCTATTTCCCCATCCTGCATCACCAGCATCTTCTGGGCGATTCCGACAAGCGCGGGCGCATCTGAGGCGATGATAAACTCCTGCTTGCCCCTGCCGATGAGTAGGGGGCTGCCCATCTTCACCGCATAGAGCCGGTCCGGTTCCAGGGCGTTAATCACCACCAGTGCATAACTGCCCTTCATTGTCGCTCCTACTTCCCGCAGCGCTGTAAGGAGATCCTTGCCTTTTCCCTGCCGGTGACAAGATTCAATCAAATGAACAATCACCTCGGTGTCGGTCTGAGAGACGAACCTGTGCCCTTCGTTTTCCAGGTGCCGGCGCAGTTCCCGGTAGTTCTCAATAATCCCGTTGTGAACCAGGGCAATGGTGCGGGTGCAGTCGGTAAATGGATGGGCATTTTCATCGGTAACCTCACCATGGGTTGCCCAGCGGGTATGACCGATGCCCAACCTGCCGTCAACCGGATTTTTTGCCAGTAGCTCCTTTAAGAGCTGGAGCCTGCCCGCGGTCTTGCGAATCTTGAGATCGCCATCATAAACCGCAATCCCGCAGGAGTCATAGCCGCGGTATTCCAATCGCTCCAGCCCGACGAGGATAACATTACTTACCTCCCTTTCACCAATATACCCGACAATTCCACACATCCCGGTTCACCTCCCTTGATAAAAATTGTTGATGCGGTTTACGAGCCCTTCTGCCATTTCTTTTGTTTTTGCCTCGGCAACAACCCTGATGAGCGGTTCGGTGTTGCTTTTGCGGATGTGAATCCACCAGGAGTCACCTGCTATTCTTATCCCATCGGTCTGGTCAACCGTAAAGTCAGCCAATTCTGGGCGGAGCGCCGGGATCAATTTTTCTCGGTTCAGGTCTTTTGCGGCAAATGCACCCTTGGAGATGAAGTATTTGGGTAAATCTGCGCCTATTTGCGAAAGGTTTGTTTTTGTCTTTGCCATCAAGGCGAGCACAATTGCCGCGGCGATTAAACCGTCCCTGGTGAGGTTGATTTCTGGGAGAATCACCCCGCCATTACCTTCGCCACCCAAGACCGCGCCGGTCTCAATCATCCTTTCCACCACAAAAGCCTCACCCACCTTTGTCCTTATCACCCTTGAGCCGAACCGGGCGCACACATCCTCAACCGCACGACTGGTTGAAAGATTGACCACGACATCACCATTTGCCTTTGGCAGGACATAAAGGCAGGCAAGGCAGAGGCTTGTCTCCTCACCCAAGGGAACACCTCTTTCGTCAACACAACTGAACCTGTCCCCGTCCGGGTCAAAGGCAAAGCCGGCATCAAGTTGCTCCTGCTGGACCAGTTCACACAGTTCGCTTAAGTTTTCTGGTGTCGGCTCTGGTCTGCGCGGAAACCCCTGCTTTGATTTTTCCGGGGAGCAGAAAAGCGGAATTACCTCACAGCCAAAGGTGCGCAAAAGTTCCGGCGCGGCTAATGAGGCGGCACCATTCACCGCATCAACGCCGATTCGTAAACCCTTTGCCTCAACATCGGCAAAGAACCTGTGCCCCCTGATTGCCCTGATATGTCCGGCAATCCCATCTTGAGAAGACAATCTCTTGCTCGTTCCGTCGCTGTCAGTTTTGCCTTTTGCCTTTTGGATTTTGCACTCCTCTATCACCCTCTTGAACCCCTCAAACTCAGCCGGCAGGATAAACCTGCCATCAGGATGGACAAACTTCATCCCGTTCCAGTTGACCGGGTTATGGCTGGCAGTGATGACAATTCCTCCCCGAATATTTTTCTGCGAGCGGACATAATGGACAACCGTTGGTGTCGGGCAGATGCCCAAATCAACAACCTCGCAACCGCTGTCTAAAAGAGCCGCTCGCGCCGCAGCTGCCAGTTCTGCACCTGATGGTCGGCTGTCCCTGCCAATCGCAAACCTGCCCGGACCTAAAAAACTAACATAACCGGCTGCCATTTCCCGCACCGTTTCTAAAAACAGACTTTCGCCGACAATTCCGCGCAGACCGGAAATGGTGAAGATTGGCTGTGCCATCGGGTTATTATAAATGTTCTCTACTTCAGGTCAATACCCAACCGGGTGCAGCCTCCCTTATCGGGGTTGAACCGCCCCTTTTCCTTAAAGACCCCCGCCATTAAGACCCCAAAATCGGGCAAGAATTAACACAAGAAATCTGGATTTGTTTCTTCCTTTCAGGCAAATCTTTATTTGGCAATGTGTTAGCAAAATGCACCAGAATATTAAACCATTTTCAGGTTAGGTTCTCTCCACCACCCCCGTAGTTCAACTACCACCCCTTTGTCAGACCACCGGCAAGGCGCCACTCCTGATAACCGCCATCCTGTCCGCGATAAATACTCCGCCCCAAACTGATGGTCGCATCGGCAATCCTCCAGACCGGAAAGGAGGAGTTCAGACCGACGTCGAGCCTGCGGTTTGCCTTTTCAAATGAGCCGCTCAAGAAAAGTCCGCTCGTCCAGGAGTTAAAAAGGGTATAGGAGGGGGAGAGGCTGGTTGCAATCAGATTGACACTGGAATCGCTGTAAGCGCTGTGGGAGTAACCGATATTAAAGGTGAGGCTTAAGGGAAATGTAAAGCCAAAAGAGTGACCGAAACTCAAATCAAATGTTGAATAGTTGTTTTCCGTCATTGTGGCATTGTGCTTCTGATATGAGACCGCAATTGATGGCGAATGGCTGACCTCACCGGTTTCAAAACTGTAGCCCGCATTCAGGCTGATATTGTGGGAGCGATCGGAAAGGCTTCCACTTCTCTGAAAACAGGGCGAGTAGTTGAGTCCGAGATAAGGTAGATTGGGGAAATTTAAAACGAGGTTAAACCCATAAGCGGCAAAGGTGGTGGTGGAGAGTTTCATACCAATGAGGTTGTCCTGCTCACGGTTAAATGAGCCAGAAATGACAACCGCGTTATCAATAAAACTGCGCTCAACCCCAACCTGATAACTAAGGTTGTCATTGCGCAAAGAGGGCGCGCCCAAGGAAACAAAACCCGGTCCCACCATTCGCACCTCACCTGCGACCTTTGTCTCAAAGATATTTAAGACCGGTCTGGCTGAGAAGGCAAAATCATACTGCGAAGATAGCCGCGGCTTTAAGATGCGCTCTGCCCAGTCTGGCACCCATTTGTAATTCTCAACATCCATCCTTATATCCCGGGTCAACTCGGCACCGGCAACCTCAGCATCCAAGCGGAAAGCATCCTCAAAAAGAGAGAGACTAAAATCCATACCAAGGACATAATTCTCCTGCGGTCTTACGACTTCAATAGTATCTGCCGGTTCTGAGGTGTCGGGCTGATAAATCTGCCAGTTCCGCTCAATTGAATTGGAATCGTCGTGGGCATAAAGTAGGCTAAAATAAAGGTGCGACGCCTCCTTTTTGCCCAATCCGAACTTGCCAGCATAAAGGGTGCGCTTATAGGTCGGCTCGGTCGTATCTGAGCCCTCAATCGCCCTTTGCGTCCGGCCGCCGGCACCGGCAAGATAGACCTTCCAGGGCTGGTATTCAATTCCGAACCCGGTAATCGCCACACCCGAAACTGTCAAGGGAGAATATGAGGGGCTGAATGTGCCGACATCAATATTGGGCAGATATTGCATAAAACCAGGCACTGGCAGTTTCTGGCGTATTAAACTTATCGGGTCAATCCCGATTCTAACCTTATTCAACGCCTGCCTGAGGTCGCTCTCCATCGTTGAAAGCAATATATCGGTGGTAATGGGAATGCCAAACACCGTTAAAGTGGGACTCAGGGTGAATGTCAGATTTGTGTAAGGCTTCCTTAATGTATCACCGCTGATAAACTCCGCATTTCCCTGCAGAGTTGCCGAACCGGAAAACTCTACCGGTCTCGCTACCACCCATCCAGCCCAGAGCAAAAAAAACCAGAATCCGACTTTTCTATGATCTCTTCCATTCACATATACCTCCCTTGCTGTGCTACGCACCGCCGGCTACTCGCTCACCATCAGGGTCTTGGTCACTGTGGCTGGACGCCCGCCGTCGTCAGTAATAGTAAGTGTAACCGCAAACTCTCCGGGCTCGGCGTAGCGGTGAGTCACATTAGCACCCTCACCTTTACCGCCGTCGCCGAATTCCCATTGATACTTGACCACCTTACCATCAGGGTCCTTTGACTCACTGGCATCAAACTTGACCTCCTGCTCCGCTCGCAGTGTCTCAGGAGAGAAGGTGAAGCCAGCGGATGGTGCTGCGTTAGTGCTGATGACCACCTTCTCTGCCGGCGTTGCCGTGGCTTCGTAGGTTACATATCCAACCACCGTATAGAGCACATTTTCCTTTGCCTCGGCAGTGCTCCATACCTCGGTAAACTGCTGAGATTTGCCCGGATTCAGGTCCGTGAAGTCACGGGTCTTGCTGACGACCACCGAGTCCCTGACCCGGACATCACACACCGCCTTGCCGGAGAGAATGGTTGAGCCGGTGTTTTGGAAGCCGAGAGAGAACTTTATCGTGTCGCCGATCTTAAAATGTTGCGGCGTAACCTCAAAACCGGTCATTTTACCTTCAGGAATCCCGATGCGCAGACCGGTCTGCTCTTTGTCCAGCACCTTGCCATCGGCGCTACTGATGGTAACATCAAAGTAGTAGTCGCCGTTTGGAATGCCGGAAGTGGGGAAATCAAGAGTTACCGATGAAGTGTCGGTTGGGACCGTAAGTGACTTTCCCGGTAACTTTTTGACCATCTCACCGGTTGGACCGTGAACAAGCGACACACCGATGGTGACATCCTGCTTATCGCCGACATTTTCAATCTTGAGCCTTAGCCTTGCCGTTTCGCCCGGCGCGTAAGCGGGCTTGTCAGTGGTCAGGGTCAGTTTGAGCGATGTGGTGGCGAGATTGATGGCGAACACATAGTTGCGGTAGTAGGTAGCTGTGGCGGTCTGTGGGTCGTAGTCAAAGGGGTATAGTGTAACCTTGAGCCGGGAACCTCCATCGGGCATCTCAACGACCCGCCAGGTGAATGTCCGGTTAGGATACAACCCGGGTTTCATCTCCACCGGTCCCCTGGCATTCATATCCAGTATCACCACCGGCAGCCTGAGACCGGTCGCGGTTTCCATCCCGGAACGCTCCTTCAGGACAACATCTTGGACCCGGTATCCCTTTGGATAGTCAATGGAATGCACATAGTACGGCACCTCTGGTCGTCCCTCCTCTTCAATAAGTATCAAACCTCTCGGGATTTGCACATAGTCCAGGTTTCTAACCCTTCTCACTTCGTACTTCGGGAGCGATATCTTCAGCTCGGTAGGTGGTTTCTGACCGAAGGCAAAAGCAACCCAAAGCACCACAAAAGGTGCCGTCCAGAATCGGAATCTATGGTTCATCATCTCAATCCTCCTTATTTCGGACAGCCATAGAGGTTATACTCATAGGCAGCCAGTCTCTCATACTTGCTCCCATCCGGGCAGTACCAGTACTTCATCTCGAAAAGCGCTTTGCCCGGAGACCAGCTATGGTTATTACACATTAACCAGAACCAGCAGCACTGGAGACGGTGGTTGATGGCAACAGCCGAGATCTCGGTTGAGCCGATGTAGCCGAGCACACCCTGCTTTTTTGTGAAAGCACGGGAGATTGCGTTAATGTCATCGTAGTTACCGGTCAGGCACGAGAATGCCATAAACCAGCATCCTGAGTAGCTATTGGGGAGCAAATCAACGTCCCAAGCTGCAACCACGTCACCCCATACGTTCACATTCCCGTGACCGCAGAATGAGACTATATTCTTTACATTACATAGTGAGCTCATCTTGGGCAGTTTCTCCCCTTGGGGCAAAACCCCGATGTGTTCCACGCGGGTCTGAACCCCCATCCACCGGAGCGTGCTGGCACCTTCCTTGGTCGCGCTCTGGAAATTATCCAGTACATCGGAGTCATCGTCATAGCCACTGACCAGTCCCGCACGAGCCGGATTGAATGGGTGCTTCGCGGTGTTCTCAACCAACTGGCTGAGTTCTTCTGCCGAACTTCCGATTGCCCGACCGACATTAAGGTCAACAATCCAGTCGCCGGTGCAGTCAGAATAGGGAAAGTCGGAGAACCTGACTTGGGTTGTGACATAATCACCGCTCCATTTTACGTTCAGTCCCGTTATAAGCCAAGATGGCACGATGTTGTGCTCGCCTACGAGGAAGACATAACCGCCAGACCAAGTACCGCCATAACTTCGGAACGCCGGTGACAAGAGCTTGTCCCAAAAACCGCCACGGTTGAGCATGCTCTTAAGTTGCCACCCAGAAGTCGTCTCCTCAATGTAGCCGAGGACACCAGCCATTTTCCAGGCTACTTGACCGCACCACCTCAGCAGCTCGTGCACCTCATTGTCGTCGTATGCCCAATAGAGTTTTTTCGGGCAGGTAACGATGATTAAGTCTGCGGACGCGAGGGCGGCATTCACCTCGTGGTGCGGATAGAAGGAGAGGTCCGGTCGCCGCACATAGTTCTTCCCATTCCGGCTGTAGGTGATGACTACTGAGTCACAGAGAATGTAGGGCTCATTCCACCACCAGCCGCTCTCCTCCGACCACAAAATAGGCACGGCGTGGAACTCCAGTGTGAAGTTCGCTCCTTTACTCTTTTTCCCGACATTTTTCTGCCACCTGGTCCGGGTGCCGGAGTAGTCAGTCGCCTTGATGTCTGCGCCCTCTGCAACAGAGGTTGGGATGCACTGAAACCAGGTATTCCAGACCTGGAATGTCAGGTCTTCAACATCGGCAAGAACCTTGACATCAATGAAGACCTTAAAATAATTCGCTTTTCGCTCAACCCGCCGTTCCACCGTCAGGCACTGGAGTTCCGCGGGTTTCTGGGGAATATTGGCGCGCTTGAACCTGCGCTTCTCGCTGGTCAGGGTCAAGGAGCCGACTTGGGCAACTACCTCCCAGGCATACTCCTTGTTCGCTTCAAAACTCTTTGCCGATGTCGGATAGGTGAGCTGGGTTAAGTTGATGGTAGTTTGCTCAAACCACGGCTGGTTGGTACTGAGCGCCTCCTCCTTAGTCTGTCCAGGGAGAATCTCAACGATACGCAAAGTATATTTCACTTTCTGCTGAGGTATCGGAATCACCTGTGGCGGAAATACCGAAGTCCAATCAAACACCACGGGATTTATACCCCACAACTGGGCGCCATCGGGTGGTGCGAGAAGTCTTGGCGGAGCCGGCTTGCGGACTACAAACTGCCCAGTGTCGCCACCTAAATCCGGCATCAGGGTAACGATATACTCGTAGTTACCTTCGGGGATGGTACCGGAGCGGAGATAGAAGACCTCATAGCCTTGCCGGTACCACTGGTCCTGCAACTTGATGTCTTGAAGCCTTTTTGTAGTCTTGCCCGGTGGCAGGTTGAGCTTGTTGGAGTTAGCCCGATACACCAAGACCTTTTTCTCCTTATGATGAATCTCGCCATGCAGCCAGACATTGTGGTAGGTGCTTCCATCCTGATTGTTTAACTCAACATGCCACAGATTTTCTATCTGCCACTGACCTTGGGGTGGAATATGGAGCTGGACTGTTACTTTCGCCGGGGTTCGCCCTAGGCTGATTGCTAAGATGGTCAAAATGAGTATCACAGACAGTTTGAAAAATTTCACAAAACCTCCTTCTTTTACTCCTTTACCTCAACCTGCCTGGTTATCGTTGTCTTCCCACCTTCATTGTCAGTAACAATGAGTTTCACCTCATAGACACCAGGAAGTTGATATTTGTGCTTTGTCTTGACACCCTGGGCAATTGCCCCATCACCAAATTCCCAATTATAATCAACTATCTTACCATCACCATCGGTTGACCCCGAGGCATCAAAGGAAACCTGTTCACCTACCATCGGCACTTCTGGTGTCATAAGAAATTTTGCCACCGGTTGCTGGTTTGTGCTCAGAAGAATCTGCTGGGCGGGAGTTGTATTGCCATCATAGCGGACAAACGCAGTAACATAATAGTTAACGCCCTTCTCCGCCTTGTCTGTCTTCCAGGTTTGGGTCAAAGTCGTTGTCGAATTAGGGGCGAGAGCAGCAAATGGCGAGGTTAACTCGTTGATAACCGAACCGTTCTTGAATATCCTAAAAACAGCCTCCCCGCTAAGCGGTATTGAACCGGTATTCTGAAACTTTAGAGTTAATCGGACATCCTGCCCGATGCGGATAATATTCGGTTCAGCAATAAACTCAATCATCCCTCCAGTAGGAATTCCCAGCCGGACCATTGTCTCTGACTTGCCAACACTATTACCCTTTTCATCAGTAATGAGTAATTGAATAGTGTAATCGCCTGATGGCGCACTTTTGGTGTCCCATTCTATTACCAGTGTAGTGTCACCGCCTGCAATTCTTGCTCTATGTTCAGGTATCTCAATAGCAACCGGACCATTCACCATCGGTCTGATAACAATCTCTTTGGGTGCAGCGCTGTTATTCAATTTAAGCGCGAATTTAACCCGCTCTCCTGTCTCGTAGGCGATTTTATCCGCACTCGCGCCGACAATGGTAATACCGGTTTTGATATACTTCACGCGAAACTGATACTCACCATGGAAAACCAGTTCCCCTGGTTCCGAATTGAACTGCAGGGGATAGACAGAAAGGACCAGGTCGGTGCCGCCTTTCGGGCTATCCCAGATGCGCCAGTCAAAATCCTTATCCGGATACCGGCCTTTGGTTACCGCTGCTCTTGGCGGTTGAAAGCTCTCGGCAGTATCAACGGCTATCTGAATCTCAGGCAATCGAATCCCTGTTTCTTTCTTGGACCCCGATTTTTCAACAAGCGTAACGTCCTGAACATAATATCCTGCCGGGTAATTGACTGTAACCGGATAGAATGGCAGACGGGGCTGACCATCATGCATCAAGAGTTTGCCACCCGGAATCTCCACATAGTGCAGACCGCCAATTTGTTTTATGGTGTACTCCGGAATTTTTACGGAAATTGACTCCAGTGGTTCAGTCGCCGATATACAGGCGAAAAGTAAAAAAATGGCGATTATCAAACGCATTTTTTACCTCCTTCGGTATTTCGGGTCACCGTAAAGGTTATACATTACCGTTTCCAGGATCCAGTTTTGCTCGCGCAGACACACAGTATTTTTCAGGTCAACAAAGGCGTCGCCAAAATACTCCTGGGTTGACCAGCGCCGAAAGGTCTCAAGATAAAGGGTTCTATTGGTACAGCAGTATGATACTCTCGTGGCACCGACATATATGCCGGCACCATTGCGCATAAAACAGCGGGCGATGCTTACAGGACCATGGTCTCCGCTCTCGGTGTAGTCGCCGCTACTGCAGGTGTAGCCGAGCACAACTGGTCGGTGGCTGCCAAAACTGAGCGGCTCTGCTGGACAGGCACTGGTTGCCCAGTCGTCAAGTGTCCAAGCCCAGCTTCCAGCACCACCATGCCCGCAATAGCCGATTATGTCCCGGTCAGGAGCCATCCGCCGAATATAACTACTCCGTTCGCCAGCGGCTGCTTCTGGTGTATCAAAGTAGTTGTAGAGTGGCAGAAGACGCTCACCACGCCGGGCATACTGAATCTCCTCCCCCTCTCTCAGCGCCCGGGTTAAACTGTCGGCAGGAGGTGTTATGCCGCGCTGTCGCAAAAGCCATCCAGCAAGGGCATTCAGATACGCCTCACGATTGGGAACATTATTCTCCCAAGGTAGAACATCCCATTCCAGCGCCTTTCCAACCCAGGCAATAGCAGTAGTATCAGCGGGCGGACGGAGCGGAGGGGAAACCAGTCGGTGTGCCAACGCAATTGCCGAATCCTTCACCGCTTGCTGGGTCATCGATTCAACTTCTGATAGCCGGTCAATGGTGCCTAAAGAGTGACCATTCCATACCCACTCCCTCAGCATCCAGCGTGACAGTTTGAAAAGGTCACCGGCGCAGTCAATCCAAAGCGCCTCCCGCAACATGCTCATTCTGGTTATGAACTGTTCACCAAATATACAGAACACATCCGGGACTTTTAGACGAAGTGAATCAGATAGTTCCGCAGAATACACTACAAAAGGTTCAAAAGGTCCTTCAGCCGCGCTGACCATCAGACCACGGCTACCATCATAGCGCGCCCGACCCTGCCAGACATCAAGGCTGGTTTGAATGGGGATGGTAAGTTCTCTCGCGTTCAAACCAATAATTCTGCCTACCCGCAACTCGCATTGTTTATCACCGGAAAGATCGGCATAGGGATAATCTGACAAGGGGACATTGCCAAACCCTCTTACTGGATAGGACCACGGGGGTACAATGTCATCCTGCCCCACAATTAAAAGGTAGCCGCTCCTTAGCCAGTTCGGGTTAAGTCTCCTCCCCCAAAAGCTTACACGGTCTTTAAAATAACCCTTGACATCATCGCATCTCCAGGACGCGGAAATATAGCCCAGAACCCCAGACTTCTCCTTTGCCAGTCTCGCCATTGTTGCGAGCAATTTGTAAACATCCTCCATCATATCACCTGGATTGGCGTGAAACAGTTTTTCCGGCGAGGTAATAATTAAGTAGTCGGCAGCGCGCAGTGCATCAGCGAAATCAGCGGGTAAAAACGGGATTCGGAAACATCTCAGAGTCCAGTCTTCACCAATACGGTAGGAAATGGCGGTGGAGTCGCCAACGGTTGGTGTGATTAAACGCTCAAGGGAATGGGGTAGAAGCACCGGCACCACATGATACCGCACAATCATCCTTCCATGTGGTGCCAATCCTTCCCAGCCGAACATCACTGCGGTATGCGCTCCAGTTGAATCTGCCTGAGTCCGGCAAAAGGTGGAACGGTAAGAAGCACCGCTCGTGCCATGCATCACCGTTGCATCATCAATGCACTGCAAAGCACCGCTGCGGTCAAAAACGGTGAGGTCGCGTAAGGTATCTCCTGAGTTATTTTCAATCGTGAGCACCACCGTATAATAGTTGTCGGTCCGAGTTACTTGTCGACCGATGTTCACCGGCAGAATTCGGACCGGCGGGGGACGAGTCTCTTCAAAGGAAAAAGCCCAGATTTCGCTCTCACCAAGCACATTGCCATTACGGTCAATCGCCCGGACCTGCCAGGCATAGCGCCTGGCTTTCTCAAGGTTGCGCGCGGAAAGCGGATATCGCAAACTGACACGAGCCTCGCCCCGCTTCTCAAACCACGATTGATTGGCGCGCATCGCCTCCTCCTTGGTCTGACCGGGCAAGATTTCCACAACCCGCACCACATACCTCACACCCGGCACCGGTGGCTGTGGCGGTGTCCAGGAGAACATCGGTCTCTTTTCACCTTCTCTCAGTCGTGCACCATCACGCGGGGATAACAACCTTGGCGGACCAGGACGGCTGACATCAAACTCAACCGTATCACCGCCCAAATCTGGCTGCAACAAGACAATGAACCGATAATTCCCTTCGGGCAGCCCGCCGGTCCTTAAAGCAAACTCTTCAAAGCCCGGCGCATACCAGATATCCCAAAGCGGGTCAACATCCTTTCTACCCTGGCGCCGTTGCCTGCCCGGTGGCAACTGAAACTCCCTTGAATTTCCCTTGAATACCAGCCCCCGCCTTGCCTCCCAAATCTCACCGTGAAGGTAACAGGTGTAGGTGTCTTGGGTCTGATTGTCAAGGTCAACCCACCACAGATGCTCCAAAGCGTACTGCCCTGGTGGTGGCTGATGCAGCCTGACCCTAACCGGTGATGCGCTTGAAAGCGCCACCGGCACAAAAATAAAAAAAACGGCCCTGCAGACCTTGGCAAACCGCATAGGTTACCTCCTTAGTTGTTTCAAATCAATATTATTATAGAAATTTAATTTGTCAAGAAATTTCTATCTTAATTAAACTAATCAAGAAAATCTGTTATTGTTGATAAATTAGTAACTTAGACAAATCCACGGGTGAGGGGAGGGGTGACCCCCGGGGTGAATCGGCGACTCGAAACCTGAATAGGAGTTAGGCACCTATTACCGATTTTAACGGATAAACACCCTCTTTTGAAAACCCGTTTTCCCTTTGAGAAAATAAACACCACCACAGGCTGGTTCTCCTTTAACCCGCTGTCCGCTGGCATCAAAAATTTCAACTTTCTCCCTCTGAGTGAAAAGGACTGGCTTACCCCCTGTGCCCCTCAACCGTTCATCCCCTTGCTCCTTTATTCCCACATTTCCGCTTGGGTTGCGTTTGTAATAAATCTCGCCGGTCGGACCGTCGCGGAAATCTGTCCAGACAACATGCACCAGGGTGCCGCCAAGCGCAACCGAAGGGTAGTTTGACCTGGAACTGTCCTCGGTCAGGCGCCTCTCCTCCCAGGTCTGACCCGAATCGGTTGAAAAGGCATAATAAATCTCGGCGTTGCCATCCCTCATATCATACCAGACCGCATGCACCCTTTCTCCGGAAATGGCAATGTTGGGCGACCAGATTCCGGGCTGGGCAGAGCCACAACTGATTCTCACCGGCTCCTGCCAGGTTTCACCCCCATCATAGGAGCGGACACAAAACAACTCTCCGTCAACATCCTCATTATCACTGTAGGCAACAACCACCACCGAATCCCTTGCCGCCACGCACGGCCACTCTTGGGCAAAGACATTTTCGGTGAGGCGCAAATCAGCCTCCCAGGAAACCCCGTGATCGGTTGAGCGCTTGTAATACACATTCCAGTTGCCATCACGATTGTCCGCCCAGACCAGATGAACAAGGTTGCCACTAATTGCCACCGAAGGGTTCCACTTGATACCGGCAGCGTTTGTCAACCGGCTCTCATCAGACCAGGTCACACCGCCATCACCTGAACGCCGATAATAAATCTCATAGGAAAACCGGCTGTCGCGGTTATCGCGCCAGACCAAAATCACATCTTCACCTTCTGCCGCAACGCAGGGAAACTCGGACCTGGCGGTATCAAAGGACATCCGTACTTCATCAGACCAGGAAAGCCCGTTATCGGTTGAGCGCAGATAATAAATCTCGCCATTAGGACCGTCCCTCGTATCAAACCAGACCAGATGGACAACCGAATCGGTAACCGCGATTGATGGTGTCCACGACCTGGCGGTGTCATCGGTCAGGCGCATCTCTGCACCCCAGTTCAAACCGTTATCGGTTGAGCGCAGATAATAGATTTCATTGTTGCCCGAGCGGTCGTCATAGAACACAATGTGAACCATCCCTGAACCGTTTGCACCGATACACCACTGGCTGTTGCGGGATGTGAGGGAGGTGCCAGAATTACTGGTCAGGCGCCGGTCAGGCTCCCATTGCGCCCAAACAACCCCGTTAACTGCAAAGATGAGAAAGATTAATGCACAACGATAACCTTTTCTCTTCCCCATCCCTTTTCCTGCCTTTTCCTGATAAAGAAAACGCCGATGCCTCCCTTTGTTTCCGGCTGCACCTTCCTGCCTTGAGCATCAAATATTTCCCCATCCTTTACTAAGGGCAATGCCCGCAAAAAGGTTGGGTTAAAACCTGACAGAGAAAAGCCCCTTTGTTCAGCAAGGAAAACCGGCAGATTGAAAATCGCAGTCAGCGATGAACTGTTGCGGTTTGCCACCCAGACCAAATCATCTGCCTGTTCCAGCGCGCAGGGATACTCACCTACCGGCAGCGTGGCAATAACCGAATCGGTTTTGCCATCAATAACGGAAACGGTCTGAACACTCCCGTTGACGCAGAAAACCAAACTGCTCGGATAACTTGTCCATAACAGTACCTGTGGTCCACCACCAACGGTGATGTCACGAACCTTCTGATTGGTCTCGCAGTCAATCACTGAAACCGTTCCCTGCATCAGGTTGGCGACATAAACCTTGCCATCCTTATCGTTGTAGCAAATCGCCCAGGGGAAAAGCCCGACCGGCACAGTGGCAATCACCGTGTCATTCAGGGCGTTAATCACCGTCACATCATTGGAAAGGTCATTTACCACATAAACCTTGTTATATCTCGTTGCCGCAACGATATCCCTCGGTCGTTGCCCGACCGTAATCTCCCCGATTACCGAATTGGTGCTGCCATCAATCACACTCACCGTGCCCGGACTTTCACCCCGATTGACAACATACACCTTGCCTAAGTTGTTCAACGCTGCCATCGGTTCTGGATTATACCCAACCCCAACCGTGGCGATAACCGAGTCCCGTTCGGGGTCAATGACACTCACGCTCCTGCTGCCGGCATTGGCACAATAAACCTTGTTATGGGAGGTGAGTAAACAGAGAAATGCCGGGTCAACACCAACTGCAATGGTCTTGACCAAGGAATCGGTATTGACATCAATCACGCCGACGCCGTTACCGTTTCTGAGGTTGGTGTAAACCTTCTCTCCATTTACCGGGAGAACCCGCCAGGGTCCGCCTCTGACCCTGATGAGCCGCGCATCGCCAGTTTCATCATCCAAAACCGCAACCACATCGCTCTGCGGACAGGCACAGAAAAGTTTGCCCGCTGCTGCTATTCGTGAGAGGTGAAAGGGTGAAAGACCGACAAAACTCTCAGCCGCAATCTCATTTGTGGCGCAATCCAGCACAACCAGCCGGTTATCAACCTCACCGATAGATGCAATCCGGTTATGCCGGGATATAAAGGTCATTGCCAGAGGAGTAGTTCCAACCGGCACCGTTGCCTTCACTTGATTTGTCCGGCAGTCAATCACACTGACAGTGTTTGAGGTCCGGTTGGTGCAGTAAACCGAACTCTCAGCAGGGGCAAGAGCGAGCGTAATCGGATTGATGCCAACCGGGATGTCTGTAATTAGGCTGTTAGTTACCGCATCAATCACTGAAACCGAGGTGTCCTGCCAGTTTGCAACATAAAGACATTGATTGTCCGGATTAAAGAGCATATTCTGAGGCACATCGCCAGTTACAATCCGGGCAATAACAGAGTCATTATCGCCATCAATCACGCACACCTCATCAGCGTTACGGCAGGCGCAGAAGGCCATGTTCAGTTCCGGCGCTGCCTCCAGATAACAGGGGGCATCTGCCACCGGCACCACCTTAAGGACCGCACCGGTGCTGTCGTCAATAACCCAGACCGAGTCATGGGAAACACTGGCAAGATAAACCTTACCCGCTTGAGTATTGACCGCTATTGAACTCAAACCTCTGATGAGCCGGATATAACGATGAACAGCCATACTTTCGGCATCGATCACCACCAGACTGTCAGAAAAAAGACAGGAAACATACATCCGATTGGTGCGGGCACTGAAGGCAATGGCTGATGGTGCCCACGCGGTCGGCAAACGGCGGAGAATGCTGTCTTGTTCGGCGTCAACAATCACCACCAGGCTGGAATCAAAAATCGGCACATAGACCCGCCTGCGCACCGAATCCAGCGCCATCGTCCTGATACCGGCGGGCATCGGTAATCTTTTAATTCTTTCTAGCGTTTCACCACTCATTACCAGCAGACATTTGCCCAGATTGCCGGCAATAAAGATTTTGTCGTTTTGGGGTTCGTAAAGGACCCACTGGGCATTGACAACACCGGCAAGGCTGTCAGGTAAAAGGACCGTCCGGGTCTGAATCTGCGCCGGCGTTATGGAAAAGCCAAAGGCGATTATTCCGCAGTAAAGGCTCAGAGGTAAGGACCGAAGAACGAACCTCATCCTTCCTTCTCCCTGAAGCCCTTACCGGACAATCAGCACTTTGCTGACCCTTGTGACATCGTCGCTTGAAGATGCGACAAAATATACCCCGGGGGCAAGAGAGCGGAGGTCATTTTCACCAGATTTAAGGTCGAGCACCTTGCGACCGGAAATGTCAAGCAGTATCCCTTTTTCCATTTCCGGTAGCAATAGGAAACTCCTGACTATAGCAGTAGCAGAGCCTCCCAATCGCAGAACCGGACTCTCCTCCACCCCGATTGGCGTCTTGCGGTACCAGCCGGTTCGCTTTTGGTCAATGTGATAGGTGGGCACAGGCATTCGGGCTAAATCTACAAGTGCCCCGGTGTTCCAGAAGTAAAACCTGCCGTCAGAGCCGGTCATCATTATCTCTAAGAGCCCATCCTGGTCGATGTCGCCCAACTGCGGTGTCTTTGACATCGGAATCCTGCCTTCAATAAAGGCATGGCTGCCCTGGTCCGGCAACCAGTAGGTGGGAAAATGCCGTTTGGGCCAGCCGGGCAAACTCTCACCCGAACTGGTGACGATGTAAAAAGCGGAATCGCAGCCAGAGGTAAGTATCTCCAGCCCGGTTACAGTCGTATCAACATCACCGATTCCGGGTGAATACCAGACACCGTTACGGGTCTGGTAAGGAAAGCCGTTTACCCTTGTGCCGTCGTGGTGAAAGCAGTGGATGTGTCCGCCCCAGTCGGCACCGGTTCCCACCTGACCGAAACTGCCCACAATAATCTCAAGGTCGCCATCAAGGTCGATGTCGGCTGCTGCCGGTGTGGAAAAGCAACGTGTCAGCGCGGGATTGAGATAACCGGCGTCCGTTGTCAAATTGACGGGAAATCCCGTCAGCCGGTTGAGCGCGGTGTCAAACACATCAAGGAACCCCTGGCGGCGCAGAACAATTATCTCCCAGTTGCCATCCTGATCCAGGTCGGCAACCGTAGGCGCGGCATAATCCGGGACAAAGGAACTGCCCGGACCTTCGGTTTGAACCGAGCGCCGAATCGTGCCATCACTGTTGACAATGAAGAGCCGCCGCTCAAGCAAAGGCCAGGGGTTCTCATTGCCAAACTTCGCCTCATGGCAGACAATCTCCAGCCTGCCATCTGCGTCAAGGTCAGCAACCGCGGGCTTGACCCATTGACCGTGCCGGTAAATCGTATCCTGATAGAACCAGCATTTCCACAAGGAGTCACCGTTCGCGCTGAAGCAGTAAAGGGCGCTGCCACACTTGCGGATTGAGGTGTTGTCCGTCACCTCGCAGAGCACCTCCAAACTGCCGTTATTGTCAATGTCGGCAACAACCACCTCGGAATAAGGTCGCAGATAAGGGTCCTCAGGCCAGCCGGGCAGAATATAGGGCCAGCCGGGCAAATCCTCGCCGGTCTTGCCATCAAGCGCATAAACCCGTGCCTTGTAGCGCGGCTCGGAGTTGAAATAGACATCGGTCAGGGGGAAAACCACCTCATCGCTGCCATCGCCGTCAAGGTCAGCAAGCGTAAAACCGGCAACCTCAACATTGCCGATATCACCAATCTCCCGCGTCCAGAGTTCGCGCAAATCGTCATCAAGCATCACCAGCCTGGAGATATAACTTGAGCCCGCCTGCTTGGCAACCCGCAACCCGATTTCCGGCTCAGGGTCGGTGTCAACATTACCCATACTAACGGTAATTCCCCAAACCCCGCCCAGTTCAATCACGGTATCGGTCAGGTCAAGACCTCCAAGAATTTCCCTAAGGCTTAAGCCCGCTTCATCGGTGCGGGAGATGGTGAAACTGGCACCGGGTGGAATAACCAGCCCGGTAATGAGCGCAAAAACAATAAAAACCATCATGCCACCTCCTTTATGTTTTCAGTAGGTTATATTAAATACCCCTAACCCTTAATGTCAAGAAAATAACGGGTTTCCACCGTATGTAGACCTAAACCCGGTCTTTAACCCATCTGCCAATCATCACCTGAAGACAAATGCCAAAACCAGGACCAGTAGCACCCCCGGGGTCGTCCTCCGGGTGGTGCTGGGTCCCTGCTAAGTTACTAAAATGCGAATGTTAGCCAAAATCGGTACTACCCAAGCAGATAACCGCACCAAGTGGTAAATAGAGGGTTGTTTAACAAAAAGGGGCAGAGACGCGCCCTGCCCCTGAAAAAGCGAGCCTCTCTCAGTGGGTAACCACAATCCGACCGTTATGGTTGCTATTACCCGCGCTCAACCGGTAAAGATACACACCCGCAGGAACATTTTCGCAGTTCCAGACCGCATTATATTCACCGGCATTCAGATTTCCCTGCGCAAGGACCTCAACCTGCCGACCGGTAACATCAAAAATGACCAGTTCTGAACAGGCGCTCTTGGGTAATGTGTAACCGATGACCGCAAACCTTGATGCCGGATTGGGATAAACCGAACCTGTTAAATGCTTCACCGCGACCGGCTTTTCCTCAACCCCAGTCATACTCCAGTCATCGAACCACAAACTGTCCGGTCCAACACCGCAGTAAAGCACCGTTGAGTAGGAACTGCCTATCCCGACATTTTTCCAGCCCGCCTGCGGTGGAAAGTTGCCGGTATGCCGGTAGTCGTTCACCTTGATTGGCATTGTCCAGTTGGTATCACCCGGACACCAGGTGAACATCAGCGATTCCGAAGGCACAATCGCATAGCAAACCGTTGGTGAGCCAGTTGCCCAGTGGGTGGCAATGCTCGGCATCTGCTCATCGTTATCGGTGTCAAGGTGCCCGATGCCATCATCACCGCCATAATGCCAGATGGTATCATCATTTGTGGTGTAATAGTAGAACACACCCAGACCCTTGCCATTCCAGGGTTCCATATCACGGACATGGACGAGCCAGATGGTCTGGTCAGTATGGCGAGCGCCAATCACGCCATCAAAAATCCGGACCCTGGGCGTTCCCACCTGCCTTGACTGCTCCCAGTTGTTTCCCCTATCGGTGCTGCGCTTCACCCGAAATGCTGCCGAGTCCCCTGAAGCCAGCCGCTTGTCAAGATAGGCCACATAAACCCGGTTATTATAACCGACCGCCACATCCGGCTTGGGTGGTACCCGAGTGTCATCAACAAAACTAACCGGTGCGGTCCAGGTCTTGCCATAATCGGTTGAACGGTAAAGCCGCACACCCATATAACCGTAGTGATACTCATAGGTAACATAAAGGTAATACGGGTTGCCGTTATCCCGGCACGCCGAGACATTGACAATCGTATCCGCATCAACCTTGATGGGAAATACCCAGGCGCCTGAGGTCAACCCGTACCGAACGCAATAAACATCGCCATTGCCTGCCGAGGTTCTGAGGAAGAGAAAGACAAAACTGGAGTCGCCCTCAGCAACCACCAGTTCTGGTGAACTGAGCACATAGCCCGGATGCTGAACACCATTAAAGTAACTCCAGTTGTTACCGCCATCGGTTGAGCGGTAAATCCTGATGGTGTCACCATTAGGAACAACAAATGCGGCAAAGAGAATCCCCTCACGGGTCTGGTCATAGGCAATCATCCGCTCAGAACCGGGAGGCGTGGGACTTTTGATATCGTCAGGCCAGATTAATACATCCGGACCCCATAAGGGCTTGGGCTCATAGGGCTCGTGAGGCGAACCTTCATAGTTACTTCCTAAGATTTGCGGTGGTTCTCCTTTTGTGGGTTCTGAAGGAACCGGCTGCAATTCCGGACGAGCATCAGTTCCGGTTACCACCTTCCGCGGAACAGCGGCTTCAGACGAGCCGGTTGGCTGGAATGCCGGGGTTTCATCAGGTCTGACATTGCCGGGTTCGTTTCTGTCAGCAAATGCCCAAATGCCCGTCACGAGCAGGACAACCACGCCGAAGGTTATCACTTTACTACAGGTCATTACTACCTCCTGCATCTTATTACTTCTGACGCCTCCCAAACATCATTTTGCCCGAATAAGGGTAACGATTATTCAGGAGGCAGCCAAATTTATTATAACGATAAATAGGTCTTTGTCAAATTTTCTTGACCGTAAAATAAAAGAGGGGTAAAATCCAATTGATGAGTGTAAGTGAAATTATCCAGAAGCGTCGGGCATACCGTTCTTTGGCACCGGTTACAATAACAGAAGAACTTATCCGCGACCTTGCCTATCATGCCCAGCTTGCGCCCACCTGTTTTAACAATCAGCCAGCGAGGTTTGTCTTTGTCTATGACCGGGAGGTTCTCGAGCAACTCAAACCGGCATTCAGCAAAGGAAACGAATGGTGCTATGATGCATCAATGGTGATTGCGGTATTTACAAAAAAGGAGCTTGACTGTTTAATCAAAGAGCGGGAATACTACCTGTTTGATACAGGGATTCAGGTCGCATTCCTTATCCTGCGTGCCACCGAAATTGGTCTGGTTGCCCATCCGATTGCGGGATACAGCCCGAAAAGGGTGCGTGAAGTTCTAAACATCCCTGAAGAATTCACGGTCATCACCCTGATTTTAATCGGCAAACATTCAGAGACCATCAGCCCGGTGCTTTCTGAAAAACAGGTTGAATGGGAAAAGTTCCGCCCGCAAAGGTTGCCGCTGAATCAGGTTATGTTCCTTAACCGCTACGAGCCGCAAAAGGAAGGGTAGGATTTTATGCTTGTCCGCCGCATCCACATCATCATCGGGATTATCCTCGCCCCCTTTATTTTCATCACCGCGCTTACCGGTGCCCTTATTCTCATCACCGACAGATTCTGGGAACTCCTCAAATGGCACTCCTGGTTCAAATGGGGCGGAATTGTGATTGGCATTGGGCTTTTGTTTTTAGTCTCATCGGGCATCTCGGCATATATCAGGACAACCCTGCGCAAGAAACGCTCAAAACCGAGCTCTTAACACCAAAATACAATATCAAAAAGTGCCTGGATTTTAACACGATTTTGACTATCAGAACAGACAAACTATAATTATCAGTTGACAATTAACTGGCTTCCAAGAATTATCGCCCTTGCGCTTGGTCTGGTGATAACCTTTTTCGGTTACCGGCTTTTGAAGTTCACCCTGATTGTTGCCGGTTTTGTTTTGGGAGCATATCTGGGTGGATTTATCGCGCTCAAGACAGGCGCGGCAAACTGGCTTGTTATCGTCGCTGTTATCGTCTTGGGCATTATCGCCGCGCTCCTCGCGGTTTTTCTGTTCAAGGCGAGCATCTTTCTTTTGGGTGCGGCTGCCGGTGCATTACTTACCGCCATACTTTCAAGCGGCTCGGGTTGGAATCATCTGCTTTTTCTGCTGATTGGTGCGGTGGTTGGCGGCATCCTCGCCCTTTTAATCAAACGCCCGGTTATTGCGCTCCTTACCGCCTTTGTCGGCTCCTGGTTCACCGTTGCCGCCATCTTCAGTTTTCTTGGCAAAGTGAGAATTCGTCTGGGGGAAGGGGTTCATATGCCGGTGATGGTTATTCTCTGGCTTGCACTTGGTGCCATCGGTTTTATTGTCCAGCTTTCCCAGACCGGTAAGAAAAAGAAAAAGTGAGCGCTGAGCAGTTTGCCGAGGAGACCGGTAAGGTTGTTGGCGTTATGGGCGAGCGCGCCGAAGTCCAGGTTGCCCCTGAAGGCGGTTGTGCCCATTGCGGTGCCGCCAGCTTCTGCAACTGGACCGGCAAAAGGGAGAAAACAGTCCTTGCCCTTAACCCGATTGGTGCGAGTGTCGGTGAAATGGTGGTTCTTTCCCGCAGGATTAGACCAGCCACTCACTCCGCGCTTTTGGTCTTTGGTCTGCCCGCACTGCTGATGATTTTAGGTGTGATTGTTGGTGCGCTTTTGGTAAACGACCTTTGGGCAGCAATCCTTGCCGGTGCTGGAGTTGTTCTTGGATTTCTTCTTGTCAAGGTAGTTGACCGCGCTAAAGGGAAAGCAGGGAAGGACCTGCCGGTAATTGTCCGGAGATTTAAAACAAAAGGAGAAAAAGATGAAAAAGAGGGTATTGATATTTTTTGCCTGTTTGGTACTGATAAGCATGGCTAAAGAGGATATGCCCAGAATTCCATCAGAAAATAAAACGAGTGGTTTTTGGCAGGATGTGAAATTCATCCCTGACCCAAATGACTCTACCGGTAAAAAGGGCACCTATCAGGGCTGGTTTCATCAGAATAACATTGATGTGTCAAGAATAAAAGAGGGAATTATTAGGGCAAAGGTTGAAGGCAAGTGGCAGGAGTTTAAAGTTGTTGAGTTGCCAAAGGAGTTTCTCAAATGGAACTTTGAGCGGCGGCTAACACAACTTGATAAAATCCGCCAGATGATAAAATCCGAGAGCCGGGAAATGCCAGAGATTGCCGGACCACACAACGGGATTGTTGCGAGCCACGGCAGGAGAAGAAAGGACAGCTATTTTTCCATCAACAATGCGGTCAAGGGTATGGGCTGGTTGCCGAAAGAGGAGAAACTGCCGGAAATGATTGCATTATTGAAGCGAACCATCAACGACTCCATTGATAAAAAACTCAGCGTTCTTGAAAGCCTTTACCAAAATGGTGCCGAGATCTTTGACCTAACTAAACAGACCTCGCTTGAGCTTTACTCCCAGCCCGATTTTGAGACCCATACATTCTTGAACCAGATGACCGACCCGGGTGTTGCGGTTGTCTTCCTTGATTTGCCCAAGTCCTATGAGTTGCGCTGTATTGCCCAGATGCTTCACCCTGATGACCCGAACCTGACTGAATATGAAAAACAGGTGGTGGAATATATCAATCTTGTTCACGACTACTTTCACGGTGAATCCCCCCGCGAGTCAATCGGGGTAATCTATCATATCGTTCAGGTCTTTGACAACTCACCAGGAAGATGGCGGGGGCAGAGGGTTGTTCCCCCGGTGGAAAAATGACCAATGGTTGACAAATCTCACACAGGATAATATCTTTATTAGGTGCCCGAGGCAAAAGGTTTACAGGTAGCGGTTCCAGGTCTCCCGGTTCCTGATGAGGAGCTGGTGCGCCGGGTCCAGAATGGCAATATGGAGGCGTTTGAGGAACTGGTGCGGCGCTATGAGCGCAAGGTTTATAACATTGCCTATCGCCTTTTAGGCAATGAAGAGGATGCAACCGAGGCGCTTCAGGACACATTCCTGCGCGCCTATCGTTTTATCCCCAAGTTCGCATTCAAATCCAGTTTCTATACCTGGCTTTACCGTATTGCCACCAATGTCAGCCTTACCCGTCTGCGCCGGCGCAAAAAGGCGGAGGTGATATCCCTTGACGCGCCCATTGCTGATAGCGACAATCTAAAATTTGACCTGCCTGATACCGCCCAGACTCCTGAGGAGGCATTTGCCCAGAAGCGGCTGAGGGAAAGACTGGACCAGGCGGTGAAAAAGCTGCCAGAAGAGTACCGGGCGGTTGTTGTCCTCCGTGACCTTGAGGGGTTGAGCAATGAAGAGGTGAGTAAAATCCTGAAACTTTCTGTACCGGCAGTGAAATCACGACTGCATCGGGCTCGCTTGGCTTTAAGGCAGCATTTGGCAAACTACCTGTGAAAGGAAATTTATGAAGAAAAAAGGTACTATTAAAAAAGCCACCTGTGACTGCGCCGAACTTGAGGAATGGGCGGTGCTCTATGTTGATGGCGAGGTGACAGGGGAACTCAGAGAGCGCTTCCTTCTCCACATCCAGACCTGCAGCCATTGCGCCCATTTAGTGCGTAGTTTACAAAGGACGGTTCACTACTGCCAGATTGAGTGCGGCTGGGATGTTCCGCAAAAGGCGCACGAGCGGCTCTGGCAGACCCTGAGAAACCTCATTGACCGCGAATGATCCCTTATGCGGGTTGTTGTTGGACTTTCCGGTGGCGTTGACTCCGCGGTTGCTGCCCTGCTATTAAAGGCAGCAGGGTATGAGGTGATTGGCATTTTAATGAAACTGTTTGACTATCACCAATTCTCCTCTAACGCTGAAGCCATAGAAGCGGCAGCCGCAGTTCTTAACATTCAGTTTCATATCATTGACCTCAGCCAAAAGT
>JBDRUF010000020.1 GCA_039801245.1 candidate division WOR-3 bacterium | reverse complement strand
CTGCTCCCCCTCATTAAGAGCCAGAATCTTGGGAAAATTAACGGGCAGGTTCTTAGACTTTGGCGCTCCGTTTTGCTAAATCACATACTGGCAAAAGGTTAGTGAGTTTTTAGTTTTTAATTTATGGTTTTCAGGGCAGGTCCTCCCCACCACCCCGGATGGGATAGGTGAAGGTTAAGGTAGAGGTGGAGGTTAGTTAAACATCAAAGATGACCGTTGCCTGCCATCCGCCGTCTTCTTTTTTCCTGATTGCAAACTGGTGATAGGTGGGGGTTTTGATTTCAATCTTTAACCCGTGACGGTTGGGCTCATAAGGCTCGCCATAAACAGTTGCCTCAAGCGCCAAGGCCAACTCATCAAGCCTTTTTATCCTTACCCTTTTTATTACCAGCCCCCGGGTTGAGAAGAGAAACAAAAGTTCGCGCAACCAGTCAAGGAAAAGTTCAGACAAATCATCAGAGGCAATCTTTACCTCCTCACTCTGCACCTCCTTTACCCTCTCCAAATCCACCATCACATCAAAGAGCATAAATGCGGCGCTGGCAAAAAGTTCGGGCAAATCCCTGCCAAAAATCTCAACCTTCAGGTCCGCGGTATGGTCAAGGAGTTTGTAGTTCATAGTTTTTAGTTTATAGGCTTTAGTTTACTGTTCAAACCAAAAACCAATAACCGAAAACTAAAAACTGAACAGGGCGGCAATCTCCCGGCAGATGTTCTCGGCGGCAAAACCCTTGATGTCAATCGCCTCAGAACGGCAATTCGCCGCACAGGCACCACAGCCCTTGCACAAGGCCGGGTTCACGCTCGCTGCCCGCCTGCCGCTCTTCTCATCAATCAATTTCACCTCAATCGCCCGGTATGCGCACAAACTGGCGCACATCCCGCAGGCAGAGCAGCGCTCAATGTTAACCGTTGCCTGATATGGTTCAGCCTCAATAAATTCGCGGGAAAGGACCGTTGCCGCCCTGCCGGCTGCTGCCTGCGCTGATGCCACCGACTCGTCAATGAACTTCGGATAATGGCATAACCCGGCAAGGAAAACACCATCAGTGGCAAAGTCAACCGGACGCAGTTTCGCATGCGCCTCAAGGAAAAACCCATCCTGCTGCAAAGGCACCTTCAGCATCTTTGCCAGTTCTGAAGAATCGGACTGCGGCACCACCCCCGATGAAAGCACCAGGATATCCGGCTTGAGTTTTAAGGAAATATCAAGCACCGGCTCATAAACATTAACAGTCAAATCGCCGTCAGCCAATTCCACCTCGGGCTTTTTAGAAGCCTCATAGCGGATAAAGATAACACCCAGTTCCCGGGCGCGGCGATAAAACTGCTCTCTGAACCCATAGGTGCGGATGTCGCGGTATAGGACAAAGACCTGGGCATCGGGATTTAACTCCTTGATCGCAATCGCATTCTTAATCGCCTCGGTGCAGCAGATGCGCGAGCAATAGTTCCGCTCTCCTTCGCGCGAACCAACACACTGAATCATCACCACGGTATTCAGCCCTTGCAGAACCTGGGGATTGCGGGCAACGATTTCCTCAAGTTCCTTCTGGGTTTTTACCCGCTCATCCTTGCCATAAAGATACTCTTCGGGTGTGCGATAAACCGCGCCGGTGGCAACAATCACCACCCCGTGCTTTAACCTCTCCTCTTTGCCGTTGACCGCAACGGTTGTTTCATAATAACCCACAAAGCCATCAATACCTTTTATTTTTGCATCGGTGAAAACCCTTATCCGCGGATGAGCATTGACCCGCTCAATCATCTCCTTAAGCCGGGCTTGCACATCCTCTCCTTCTATCGTCTTGTAGATTGTCCGCGCCTGTCCGCCCAGAGAGGACTCCCGCTCAACAAGATAGACCTCAAAACCGGCATCTGAGAGAGCCAAGGCTGCAGCCATTCCGGAGATCCCACCACCGATGACAAGACCCGCCTTTGTTACCGGCAACTGCACCTTGGGCAAAGGCTCCTGGCGCCTGACCCGGGCAACCGCCATTTTGACCAAATCCTTTGCCTTGAGCGTTGCCTTTTCCCTGTCAGGATGGACCCAGGAGCACTGGTCACGAATATTGGTCATCGCAAAAAGGTGCGGATTCAAACCCGCCTCAAGAAGGGTTGCCTGGAAAAGCGGCTCATGGGTTCGGGGTGAACAGGAGGCAACAACCACCCGGTTCAAATTGTGCTCCAAAATACGCATCTTGATTTTCTCCAAGGAGTCGGCTGAGCAGGAGTAAAGGTTCTCCTCAGCATAAACAACCCCGGGCAAGGAACGGGCAAACTCCACCACCTCAGGCACCCGGACAACACCACCGATATTAATCCCGCAATGGCAGACAAACACCCCGATGCGCGGTGCCTCACCAAAAACTGGTTTCTGGTTTTTGGTTTGTGGTTCCTGGGTGGGAGACATGTCAACTCCAGTCAGGGCAAGCGCCTTGACCGCGGCTGCTGATGCCATCACCACCGTTTCTGGAATTGCGCTGGGCATAAGGCAGGTGCCGGTAAGATACAAACCCTTTCTTTCCGAACCCACCGGCTCGAAGATATCCACTTCAGGAAAACCGAACTGATTCCGTTTCACCCCAAAATTCTCAAGTTTTCCTGGTTGGACAAATCCACAGGAGAGAACCACCATATCAAACCGCTCGCGCCTTTGCCCCGTTTCAGTTGCGTAGCGGACAATCAAATCCTTTGTCTCTGGCTCTTCAAGAATCTCTGCCACCCTGGCCCGCACAAACCTGACACCATACTGTCTTTCCGCCCTTTCAATATAGCGGTCAAACTCCTTGCCATAGGCACGCATATCCATATAAAAGACCGTCGGCTCAACCGCACCTGAATGCTCCTTGGCAATCACCGCCTCCTTTGCCGCATACATACAGCAGACTGATGAGCACCAGGCGCGCTCAATTGACTCATCCCTTGAGCCAAAACACTGTACCCAGGCAATTTTCTTTGGCTCCTTTTTATCGCCTGGGCGCACAATATGACCACCAAAAGGACCGGATGCCGAAAGGATGCGCTCAAACTCAAGCGCACTCACAACATTGGCAAATCTCTTATAGCCGTATTCAGGACGAACCGCGGGGTTGATAATCTCGCTACCTTGAGCGATGACAATCGCGCCCACAGCAAGAGTAATCTCCTCATCCTCTTGAGTATAATCAATCGCACCCGCCTTGCAGGTCTTGGCGCAATTGCCGCAGCGGTCTTTCGTAAACTTCAGGCAGAACCGCCGGTCAATCACGGGTGCGTTCGGAACCGCCTGCGCGTAAAGCCGGTAAATCGCCCTTCGCTGAGACAATCCGCCCTCAAACTCGTTGGGCAGTTTTACCGGGCATTTTTCCAAACAATCGCCGCAACCGGTGCAACGGGAAAGATCAACCGAGCGGGCGTAACGCCTGACCAATACCCTAAAATTCCCTGGCTCACCTTCAACGGTGAGAAGTTCGCTCAGGGTCAAAAGTTGGATATTAGGGTGCCGGGCGCAGGACACCAGTTTCGGGCTCAGAATACACATTGAGCAGTCATTGGTGGGGAAGGTCTTATCCAGCATCGCCATATAGCCGCCAATTGCCGGCGCCCGCTCTATAAGATAAACCTTGCGCCCGCTCTCCGCCAGATCCAGCGCTGCCTGCACCCCGCCAATACCGCCACCAACAACCAAGACGGTAGTCAATCTATTTTCCATCTCCATAACCTAACACTCTAAGAATTTTAAAGAGTCAGGATATGAATAGCCCTCCTCCATCGCCAGCTCCTTGAGAACCTGCATCACCCGGCTAATTTTCACCCCCTGAGGGCACCGACTCTCGCACCGGAAATGGGTGGCGCAGATATCCTTGAACTGGTCGTTAATCGCCGCCTGCGCCAGCCCCAAATTTACCTTGCGGATGAACTTCCGTGGGTCCTTTTCCGGGTCAAGTAAATTTTCGGGGCAAACCGCGGTGCAGGTACCACAGACAAAACAGGCGGCAACACCAGGAACAGCCTTTAATACTCTATCCCGGAAGAAAACATCAACCCCCTCGCCTTTAGCCTTTAACTCGCCGGTCTGGAGCATCCGCACCACCGCATCGCAAACCTCGCCGATGTTGACCTTCTGCGGGCATCGGTGGAAACAGGTGGAATGATAGGAACAGAGCCAGATAAACTCCGAACGGTAAACCTCCTCCTTCATTCCCAAGATTGCCATCCGCACCAGCCGTCTGGGATTGTATTTTTCCTCCAGTCGCCGCACCGGGCAGGATGCGGTGCAAGAGCCACAGGCAAAACAGGCAAGAAAGCTATCATCGCCCATTCGCTCAGCAATCCGGTATTTGAAATCGCTGTCCAGTTGGTTAAGGATTAGTTCTTCACTCATAGGTTACTCCTCGCCGAGGTGTCTGAACTCATCCTCCCGGAATGTTGTCAGAGGCAGGGGTTCATCAAGCGACCTGCCAGAGAGATACCCAAACTCCGCTTGAGCGTTGCGCGAAACCTTTTTGAACAGGACACTCAAACCGATTCCTGCCGGACAGGAGTCTTCGCAGACCCCGCATTGAACACAGGAGGTCATCATATGATTCATCCTGGTGAGATGAAAGAGCAAAGTACCTGCAGGCATACGGTTCAGACCCTTACGGCTGACTATCCGAATCTGCTCTTCAAGGTCCCTTTCCCAAACATCCGACTCAAAGAAGCACTCACGGCAGTAACAGACCGGGCAGACCTTCATACAGTTATGGCAGTTAAGGCAGTTGGCAAAATACCTTACCAAGTTCTCCGCGCCTAAACCTATCCTGTCAAATTCAGCGATTTTGTCTGCGGCTACCCTCTGACGCACCTCGATAAACCGGTTTATATAGTTGCGCCGTTCATCTGGCACAGCCTCTATTGGAATCATATCCACCCCTTCAAGGAGAGATTCACCCTCTTCATTTGCCGCATCAACATAGAGCGACTCCTTGGGATTCATGCCTAAAAACCCGATTGACAGGTCAGCAAAAAGCGGAGTTGGAAACTCGCACATTTGACACGCTGCCCGCAATCTCTCGTCCTTTAAGTATCCATCCTGTGCCGACAGAAAGGTTGAGGTTAAGTCAGAGGTAGAGCCTGAACCTATACCTTGACCTGGTTTATATGTGCCCGGGCAGTCCATTCCGATTAAGACTATGTTTTCCCGTGACACCTGCTGGAGTTTAATTAACTCAACCACCGCCCGGAGTTCACATGGTCTTAAAACCGCAGCCACTTTCGTATCCGGAACACCTTTAGCGGCAATTGCAGCAACGATAGAAGCACCATTAACTGACATCACCGGCAGAAACGGGCTAACCTGACTAATTTTATCCGGGTCAGAAATCAAAACCGGCGTGGCGACACCAAGAGAAGAAACGGCAGGCACGAGCAGCGCCGAAACCCTTTTGGCTTTTAACCAGTGGGCATAAATATCACGCAAGGTCTGTTCGGGGGCTTTGTTCTTTACTTGCAATATTCCCATTCGCGCCAACTCACACCTCCCAGAGGTTCTTGAACGGATTTGGTCCAATCTCCCGCAAACGCTCGGTCATTTCCGTTACTGTATCGGCAAACTTTTTACCTTCCGCGGCGGAAATCCAGCGCAAAATCACCCTGCCTTCATCAAGCCCAAGTGAACGCATAATTGAATTAAACAATACCATCCGTCTTCTTGTCTTGTAGTTTCCAGAAACATAATGACAATCACCAGGATGGCATCCGCCAATAAAGACTCCATCCGCACCCTCTAAGAGTGCCCGCAGAATGTAAACTGAATCAACCGCCCCAGAACACATAACCCGAATCGGTCGCATATTCGGCGGATACTGAATTCTTGATGTGCCAGCAAGGTCGGCACCAGCATACGTGCACCAGTTGCAAAGAAACCCAACAATTCTCGGCTCAAAATCCATAATTTACCTCCAATTCAGAATCGGAAAATTCCAAATCATATTCCCTCCTCTACCATTGCCAAAAGCTGTCTTGATTCAAACCCTTGGAGTTCAATAGCATTAGACGGACAGGCAGCTGCACAGGCACCACACCCCTGACATAAAACCGCGGTAACCTTAGATTTGCCCGTCTCCGGGTTCAATTTAGCCGCCTCATACTGACATACCTTTTCACAAACACCGCACCCTGCGCACCACCTCTCGTGCACCTTGGCCACAACGGCCGAGGTCATTATTTTATCCTGACTAATTACCGCGCTCGCGCGAGCCGCCGCTGCCAGAGCCTGGGTAATTGTCTCAGAAATAAGCCTGGGACTATGACACATTCCAGCCATAAAAATTCCGGCGGTATTGAAGTCCACTGGCCTTAACTTCATATGCGCCTCAAGGAAGAAGCCATCTTCATTCAAAGGCACCTTTAACAGTTTTGCCAGTTGCAGGTTGTCATCTCTGGGAACGACCCCAGTGGAAAGGATGAGCAGGTCAGGAGTAACCCCAACCCGCCGTTTTAGAACCGGGTCATAGGTGGAAATAAAAATTTTACCATCCCGGCGTTCAACTTGCAATTGTTCCGGGTCGTAATGGAGGAATAACACCCCTGCCTTGCGCGCATCGCGGTAAAGCCCCTCCTTGAATCCGTAGGTACGGATGTCACGGTAGAAGATATAAACCTGAACCTTGGGGTTTTTTTGCTTGAGCCTGATGGCATTTTTAACCGCTTGGGTGCAGCACACCCGTGAACACCAGGGATGTTCATCATTGCGCGAGCCAACGCACTGCAGCATTGCGACTGTCTTGTAGTTAAAATCAATCCCTTCGTCAATCATCTGCTCCAGTTCCAACTGGGTCTTGACCCGCTCATCTTCGCCATAGAAGTATTCGTGGGGAACATACTCTTTCGCCCCTACGGTAACCACAAATACACCGTGCTCAATCGTCTCCTCTTCTTGACCTCTTTTTATCTTCGTTTGATAATGCCCAACATAACCACTAACTTGGGTAATCTGGGCACCAGTTATCACCCGTATTTTTGAGTTTGTGCGCAACTGTTGTTCAAGACGGGTAAGAATTTCAAGAGTAGAGATGCTATCCTCGGTATAGCGCAACCTTCTTAAATTGCCCCCGAGTTCAGGCTCTTTTTCAATCAAGAACACCTCAAAACCCTGTTGGGCAATTGTTAGGGCTGCGGTCATCCCGGCAAGACCACCGCCGATAACCAGCGCCTTCTGAATAACCTCCTGGGCAGACGAGGTAAGCGGTTTTAAGAGCCGCGCATTCGCGACCGCCATCTTTACCAGCTCCTTTGCCTTTAAGGTCGCATCCTGGGGAAGGTGCATATGGACCCAAGAGCACTGGTCACGGATGTTAGCCATTGTGAAGAGATGACGGTTCAGCCCCGCTTCAGCGAGGGTCTCTTGAAATAATGGCTCATGGGTTCGCGGGGTACAGGAGGCAACAACCACCCGGTTCAGGTTTTGTTCTTGAATTATCCGCTTAATCTTTTCCTGGGTATCCTGAGAGCAGGTGAATAGGTTCTCTTCAGCATAAACCACCCCAGGAAGTTGCCGGGCATATTCCACAACTTCGGGAACCCGGACAACACCGCCAATGTTAATTCCGCAGTTACACACGAAGACCCCGATGCGTGGCTCCTCATAAGAGATGTCCCTTTCCGGCGGATAGGTTTTTTTGGTAACGAGGGTATTGCGCGCCGGGCTCAAGATTCCCAGGGCGAGAGCCGCGCAACCGGTTGCCTCAATAACCGTCTCTGGAATGTCCTTGGGTTCGGTGATAGCGCCGCAGGCAAACACACCGGGTCTAGATGTGGCAACCGGATATTCGGTAGAGGTCTTAACAAACCCCTGGCTGTCCACTTGAACGTCAAGCCGCTCACACAGTGCCTTTAGCTGGGGATTAGGAATCAGGGCACTGGAAAGAACCACAAGGTTGTAGACCTCATCGTGGAGGGAACCATCCCCGTCTTCGTAAGAGATGATAATATCGCCAGAACCTGAAACCGGCTTTATGGCGCTGATGCGGGCCCGGCGATAAACAACCCCATACTCATTTTGGGCACGCTGGTAATACCGCTCAAAACCCTTGCCAAAACAGCGCATATCCATATAGTAGATGTGGCATTCCAAATCACCAAGGCAGTGCTCCTTGGCAATCACCGCCTCCTTGGTCGCAAACATACAGCAAACCGATGAACAATAATAATGGTCCTGATTACGCGAACCTACACACTGCACCCAGGCAATCTTTTTCGGCTGGGTAAGGTCGCCGGGACGCAAGACCTTGCCTTCATAAGGTCCGGTAGCAGAAAGGATCCGCTCAAACTCTAAACTGGTGATGATATTGGGATGGTTACCATAACCCAAGTTAACATCGTCCTTGGGCTTGTATTCGTTAAACCCACCGGCAAGAATTACCGCGCCTACCTTCAGTTCCAGTTCCCTTGGCTTCTCTTCATGGTCAATCGCCTTTGCCTCGCACGCGCTCACACACTGGAGGCATTCAGAACACAAGCCACAGTCAAGGCAGCGTTGCGCCTCAAGAACAGCGGTTTTCTCGTCAAACCCCTGGTTTATCTCCTCCCAGCCCTGACGTACTGGGACGGGCAATGTGTTTTCCTTAAAGCGCGGTTGCGGTTTAATACCGATTCGCCATCCTGCCGAATCCTCTAATTTTGCAGGTTGCGGCATAGGTTGAGGTCTACCCGCACTTAAATCCTCGCCTTTAATAAACCGGTCGATGGAAATCGCCGCCTCATGCCCCTGCCTAACCGCCTCAATCACCGAAGCCGGACCGGAAACCACATCTCCACCAGCAAAAACCCCATCAAGCCCTGATACCTTAAGGGTAATCGGATCAACCTTAAATGTCCTGCCCGGTCCCCGTTCAATCCCTTCAAAACCGTCTCCAGCCACCTCCTGACCAATCGCCAGGATTATCGTATCCGCAGGCACAAAACCCTTGTTTTCTAAATTGAACTGCGGCGAGAACCTGCCATTCTCATCAAAAACCCTCGTGCACTCAACGGTCTTTAACCCGGTGACACGCCCGTTCTCGCCGGTAATTGCCTCCGGACCCCAGGAGGGCATAATCTTGATGCCTTCAAGAAGCGCCTCCTCAATCTCCCACTCGTGCGCCGGCATCTCATCCCTTTTCTCCAGGCAAACCATTGTGACATCCTCGGCACCCAGGCGCCGCGCACACAGCGCACAGTCAATTGCGACATTGCCACCGCCAATCACCACCACCTTTTTCATACCGCTCTCTAACCGCCGAGCATCATCATCTCCATTCACCTGGCGCAAAAACTCTATTCCGTGTTTAACACCCTGCAAATCCATTCCCGGAATATTAAGAGTCCGGCTTCTGTGCGCACCAATAGCAACAAAAACCGCCTTATAACCATTAGCGAGCAGTTTTTTCAACTCAGCGGTTGTATTTATCGGGCTGTTGAGTTTTAGTTCAATCCCGGTACCAAGGATATCCTTAATCTCCTGGTCAAGAACCTCTCTTGGCAGTCGATACGCAGGAATGCCCCAACGCATCATTCCACCCGGTCTGTCAGATGCCTCAAAAATGGTAACCTGATAACCGTTTAACCTTAAGTCCAGGGCACAGGTCAAGCCTGCTGGTCCAGCACCAACCACCGCCACCTTAGCCTTCTCCTCAACCTCAACCTTTTTTCTATACGGTATACCACCCTGTTTTGCCACATAGTCCGCAAGGAAGCGTTTAATCGTCCTGATTGCCACCGGCTCCTCGCCCGGGATTTCCTTGCGATTGCACTTCTCCTCACAAGGATGGTGGCACACCCTGCCGCAGATGCCGACAAACGGCAATCGCTCGCGCACAACCTCATACGCCTCCTTAAACCTTCCTGCCCGGGTCAAGGCGATATAGCCTTGAGCATTAACTCCAGCAGGACAGGCAAGCCGGCAGGGTGCCCGTCCCTCATTTTTTTCAATTGCCGCAGCATTGGGAATAGCCTGGGCAAAAAGTTTATAAACCGCACCCCGCTGGGAAAGCCCCTGATTATACTTGTCCGGCAGTTTGACTGGGCAGACCTTGGCACACTCCATGCAACCGGTGCATTTATCTAAAAGAACAAAGCGCGGGCGCTGTCTGATTTTTGCGGTAAAATTACCAGGTTGACCCTCAAGTCCTACCAGTTCCGCACAATTGATAAGCTCGATGTTCGGGTGTCTACCAGCGCCAACAAGTTTCGGGCTCAGAATGCACATTGAGCAGTCGTTCGTCGGAAAGGTCTTGTCAAGCATCGCCATCACCCCGCCGATTGCCGGCGCAGCATCAAGGAGATAAACCTTGAAACCTGATTCAGCCAGTTCGAGCGCAGACTGGATACCGGCGATACCACCACCAACAACCAAGACCGCACCAACCACGCCCTGGGACTGACGCTCTATACCAACTGCCATAACTTACACATCCACCATCTGGACTAATGCCTTTTTGGCAAAATTTTTCAGATTAATCGCGCCCGCAGGACAGGAAACCGAACAGGCACCACACCCTTCACACATCACCGCCTGAACAACCGCCTTACGCCGTTTCTTATCGACCCTGACCGCCTCATAGGCGCAGGTGCGCTCGCAGTTACCGCAACCAACGCAGATTTCCTCATCCACCTCCGCAATAACCGGCTCGTGATAAAGTTCGGTTGTGCCAAACATCGCCAACACCTTTGCGGCTGCACCTGAAGCCTGTGCCACCGTTTCTGGAATGTCTTTTGGTCCCTGACCGCAGCCGGCAAGGAAAAACCCCGCGGTCAATGTCTCAACCGGTCGCAACTTCGGGTGCGACTCAGACTGGAACCCATTGGCGTCAACAGCAATCTTCAACTTCCGAGCAACCTCCACCCCTTCGGGGTTCGGGACAATCGCAGAGGCTAAAACCACCATATCCGCCTCAATCTCCATCTTTTTGCCTGCCAGGGTATCCGCCGCCCAAACAACCACCTTATCTCCCCGGCGGAAAATCTTTGAAACCTTTCCCCGGAGATATTGAACCCCTTCATCGCTTGCCCGACGATAGAACTCCTCGAAACCCTTACCCGGTGTACGCACATCAATATAGCAGATTATCGCCTCACCATCATGCACACGGTGTTTATACAAAAGCGCATGCTTGGCGGTATACATACAGCAAATCTTTGAGCAGTAAGGCACACCCTGATTGGAGTCCCTTGAACCTGCGCACTGGACAAAGACAACCCTTTTCGGTACCTTGCCATCGGAAGGTCTGCGCACCTCCCCCGCAAAAGGACCGGAAGCGGAAAGGATGCGCTCAAACGCCAGCCCATCAATTACATCTGGCACCGCACCAAACCCGTAGGCTCCCACCTTTGAGATATCAAAAAGTTCATAACCGGTCGCCAGCACAATCGCTCCCACCTCCTCCTCACAAAACCGCTCGGTATCATCATAGCGAATCGCCTGTGCCGGACAAACCTTGGCGCAAACCCCGCATTTCTTACCCTGCAACTGCCGGCAATGCTCGGCATCTATTACCACTTTGTTGGGAACCGCCTGAGGGAAAAGCCGATAGATTGCCCGCCGTTTTGTCAGGTTGCGGTCAAAAACAGAATCCACCCGCACCGGACACTTCTCCAGACAGATGCCGCAACCGGTGCAGGCATCAATATCCACATACCTCGGCTTCTGCCTGATTTTCACCCGAAAGTTGCCAACAAAACCAGAGACATCCACCACCTCAGCATAGGTCAAAAGTTTTATCTTCGGATGATGACCAGCCTCAACAGTTTTGGGTGTCAAGATACACTGCGAGCAGTCAAGCGTAGGAAATGTCTCAGACAACTGCGCCATATGCCCCCCGATCGACGGCTCCTTCTCTACAAGAACAACCTCATAACCCGCATTCGCGATATCAAGCGCAGCCTGAATACCGGCAATTCCCGCACCGATTATCAGCGCCCTTTTCACAATGGGCACCCTGAGAGGCTCAAGCGGTAAATCCTCACGAACCTTAGCGATAACCGTCTTAACAATCCCCAAAGCCTTCTCAGTTGCCGCGTCTCTATCATTTGTCACCCAGGAACACTGCTCTCTGATATTGGCAATCTCGCATAAATAGGGATTCAAGCCTGCCTCACTTGCTGCCTTGCGGAATGTCGCCTCATGCAAACTTGGGGAACAGCAGGCAACAACTATCCCCTCCAGTCCCTCCGATTTGATTGTTCTCTTTATCAAGTTCTGCCCCGGGTCAGAACAGCAGTAAACATAGTCCATTGCCGATATCACCCCGGGTATCTTTTTAATTTCCCCCACCAGTTCTGGTACTTTGACCACGCCAGCGATATTTATCCCGCAATGGCATACAAAAACGCCGATGCGCTTGCGCATACTCACAAAAGCCCCTTTTCTTTAAGAAACGGCTTCGGGTCAAGTTTATTGTCCTGAAACCCCAGGTCATCTTCTCCAAGCCCCAGCGCCACACCCAAAATTTGCGTGAAATACAAAACCGGCAGCCTCTTACCAGCAGGCAACTTTACTAACTGCGCACTCTCAAGATTGTACTGACATAAGGGACAGGTGGTGACAATCGCCTCCGCACCCCAGGTGCGCGCATTTTCAACGACCCGCAAAGAGCACGCATTTGCCACTTCCCTTCGGTTCACCACTAAATAACCGCCGCAGCACTCCGCCTTGAAATCAAACCGCACCGGAAGAGCACCCAACGCCGCCATTAACTCATCCATCACTATCGGGTTTTCCGGGTCGTCAAACTTTAAAACATCCTTTGGTCTCACCATCAGACAGCCATAATACGAAGCCACCTTCAGACCCTGCAAGGGTTTTATTACCCGCTCCTTGATTTTCTCAAACCCGATTTCCTTCAGCACCTCAAGGTAATGAACCACCTCCACATCCCGCTCAAAAGGTTCATCAACAAACTCCAAAATCCGCTTTCGGTCCTGTTCAAAACCGGTGGCATTCAACCGCTCACCTGCCCGTTTTAAAACATTGTAGCAGGCAGCACAAAGGGTAACCAGTTTTTCTCCCTGTTGACTCGCCTTGGCAAGGTTGCGCACCGGTCCAACCTGGGCGGCAAGGTCATCACTATTGGTGTTATAGATTGCCCCGCAGCAGTTCCATGAAGGCATCTCCTCAAGTTCCATTCCTAATTTTTCCGCTGCTAGTCGCGCACACCGGTCAAGGTTTTTTGCCTTTGAATAAAGTGTGCATCCAGGATAATAGGGAAATCTCATACCGAAAACTTCCTAAAACTGGCGATGAACGCCTGCTGGGGCACATCCTGCAAATCAGGCCCTGTTACTTTATCCGGGTCAACCTGACTCTTCTTTGCACGCAAGACCAGCGCCCGGCATGCCTCGGCAATCTTCGCATAATCAACATTCCTTGGGCATCTGGTTCCGCAGACAAGACAACTGGCGCAAAGCCAGATGCCTTCACTTGCCAAAAGGCTTTCCGCATAACCAAGTTGCAGGAGCCTAATCGCCTTGTTTGGTGGCGGGTCCATCATCTCGCCGATGGGACAGCCAGCGGTGCAGCATCCACACTGATAACAATCCTGGACCCGTTGACCGCTTAACTCCTCGATACGACGCACAAGGTCGGAATTCTGGGTTGAATTCATGACAAGAAAAAATGATAAATTACTACTAGCCAAAGTCAAGAAATCGCATTGCTTTTCTACAATTCATCTTCATCTGCATTCTGCATAACGCAGGTGCGCTCTAAGCCCAAAAAGGGGGTAGCTTGCACGTGGGTTTTTATTTTTACCTGCGCGGCAACATTGCTTTTTTCAAAAGGCAGAGACCCTGCAGTCTTTTCTTGACCCTTAGGTTGCGGGTGGTAATATTTCTCCTTCAGAAAGGAGTAAAAAATGGCATGTTTTTTAGTACCGGGCGCGGCAGGTCTGGTGACAACCGCATTAAAAAGGAAATTTCCTGCCGATTATCATCCCGAGTGGCTGAACTCAATGCTCTGGGGTGGGGTGGCGATGCTGGCGGTTGAGCACATCGCCCATGGCGAGGTTGTGCCTTATCCCCCCTTTCTGACCGCAATGAAGAATCCGGCAGAAATCGGGGTGATGGTAAAGGAGATGATAACAGTTGGTGGCGCAATGACTCTGGCGATTTTCGGGGTGTGGCTGGCAATGGTGGCAACAGCAAAAAGGCTAACAACAAAAAGGACGGTTACGGTCAAATCTGGAGGTGGTTAGGAAATGTGGCTTTTAACAACAGCTGCTACCGCTGTCCTTGCTACCATTTGCTGGCGGTTGTTTAAAGGCAAATACCAACTCGGTTTTCTCACCCTGATGCTCTGGGGTGCAACGGTGATGATTCTTGTTGACCACATTATCGGTTATCAGGGCGGTGAGTTTCTTGAAAGAACAACCGATGGGATGGTGCGTAGCGGAACGCTGCTCGGTTTAGTTATGCTTCTGCCGGTGCTCTTCATCTGGGCGCTGGCACTGATTATCAACAGAATCAAATCCAAAGCCTGCCCCGAGCGGAGGGAAAGGGATTCCTCGGCAAGCTCGGAATGACGGAGCCGAGGGTCAGTTTACCGACAAATAGCCAGAAATCATTGGGAAGGGCATTCCCGGGCAATTGCCGGGTCAATCCCCTTATCCCCATAGGCACGCTGGAAGTGTGACTTAAATTCTGAAGCCAGTTTTCGCGCCCGTTCCTCATAAAGTTTCTTATCCTGCCAGGTGTTTTGGGGATTAAGTAGGTGCGGGTCTGGCACACCCGGGCAGGCGCGGGGGATCCGGAGATGAAAAAATGGCTCGGTCTCATACTCTACCCTTTCAAGAGAACCGTCAAGGGCTGCCTGAACAATCTCCCGCGTCAGGGTGATATCAATCCTCTTGCCCTTACCATAAGGTCCACCGGTCCAGCCAGTATTGACAAGATAGACTTTGGTGCCATGCCGGTCAAGTTTTTCACCCAATAGCCGGGCATAGACATCAGGGTTGCGGGGCATAAATGGCTGCCCGAAGAAGCGGGAAAATGTGCTCTTAGGTTCAAGGATACCCGTCTCGGTGCCAGCAAGTTTGGAGGTGTAGCCCAAGAGGAACCAGAGCATCGCCTGTTCCTTTGTCAGGCGCGCCACCGGTGGCAGGACACCATTGGCATCAGCGGTGAGAAAGATGATTGTCCGCGGATGGGAGCCAATTGCCGGGGTTTTGATGTTGGCAAGGAATGAAAGCGGATAGGAGCCACGGGAGTTTTCGGTGAGACGGGAGTCCTTCAGGTCAAATGTGCCGTCAGGATAGACCATTGCATTCTCAATAATCGCGCCGTGCTCAAGGTAGTCTGCCTCATGGAAGCAGGCGTTGTAAATCTCAGGCTCCTTTTGCGGGTCAAGGTTGATGAGTTTGGCATAGCAGCCGTTTTCAAAGTTGGCAATGCCGTCATCAGACCAGCCGTGTTCATCATCGCCTAACAGTTTGCGCCGCGGGTCAGCAGAAAGGGTGGTCTTGCCGGTGCCGGAGAGACCGAGGAAGAGGGCGATATCGCCCTGAGGCCCCTCGTTTGCCGAGCAGTGCAAGGGTAAAATCCCCTGCTCCGGCAAGAGGTAGTTCATCACGGTGAACATCATTTTCTTGATACTGCCGCAATAGGCAGAGCCAAAAACGATGCCGATGCGGTTGTCAAAGTCCATCGCAATTAACATCGTGCTGGTCTTTTCTGTGCCGGGCAGTTTCCGGAGCCTGCCGCAATAACGCTCAGGGTTGAGCCGGTCATAAGGCAGGGCGATAAGGGTGAAAGGTTTGCGCGCAAAGATGGAGCGGTTGAGGTCTTCTGGAACCGGGCAGAACATATTGTCAACAAAAAGGCTGTGCAGGGCACGGTCAGAGATAAACTGCAAGGGCAGGGCGTAGCGAACATCAGCGCCCAAAACCCGCTCAAGATAATAAAGCCTGTTTTTGGCATTCAGCGTTTTCAGGACATCCTCACACACCATCGCGAAGGTCTCGGGTGTGATCGGCAGGTTATTGGGAGAACTCCAGTCAATGTTGCCCTCGGACTCCGGTCGCAATACAATCACCGTATCCTGCGGGCTTCGACCGGTTGAGTCAATTGGTGTCCAGGTGGCAAGGCAGCCGCATTTTGCGACCAGCGCCTCGCGGCGGTTAACCGCTTCAAAAATCAACTCCCTGCGCGCAGGATTTTTTAAAACATCCGGATGACCTTGGAGCAGTTTCTCCAACTGGCTTTTGAAATCGTCCATTTAGACATCCCTTCTTTCCTGTTTACCAATCGCTGCCTGAGCGGCAACTAAACGGGCAACCGGCACCCGATAAGGCGAGCAGGACACATAGTCAAGACCAATCTCATGGCAGAAGACAATCGTTGCCGGGTCGCCACCGTGCTCGCCGCAAATTCCTACCTTCAGTCTCGGGTTGGTTCTGCGCCCATTCTTCAGACCGATCTTCATTAGCATCCCCACGCCCTTGGTATCAAGGGTGTCAAACGGGTTTTCCTTGACAATGCCCAGAGCCTGATACCCGGCAAAGAATTTGCCGTAATCATCCCTGGAATAGGCAAGGGTCAGCTGGGTCAGGTCATTGGTGCCATAGGAGAAAAAGTCGGCAACCCGCGCAATCTCATCTGCCAACAGGGCGGCACGGGGCACCTCAATCATCGTCCCCACCGAGTAGTCTACCTTGACCCCGGTCTCGGCAAAAACCTTTGCTGCCGTGTCAAGAATCAACTGCCGCTGCAATAAGAGTTCCTGAACATCGCTCACCAGGGGAATCATTATCTCCGGGATTACCCTGATACCCTCCCTTTTCACCTGGCATGCCGCCTCAAAGATCGCCCTTGCCTGCATCTCGGTAATCTCCGGATAGAGGATTCCCAGGCGACAGCCTCTAAAACCGAGCATGGGGTTTTCCTCCTGCAGGCGCCTGATTGCCTCTTTTACCCTTTCCACTGTAATTCCGAGAGCCACAGCCAGTTCCGCAATTTTCTCCTCATCCTTGGGCAGGAATTCGTGCAAAGGCGGGTCAAGGGTCCTAATGGTTACCGGTAGCCCGTCCATCACCCTAAAGATTTCCACAAAATCCTGCCTTTGCATCGGCAAAAGTTTTTTCAGCGCCTCCTTCCTCCCCTCTTCATCCTCGGCAAGAATCATCTCCTGCATCACCCCGATTCGGTCCTCACCAAAGAACATATGCTCGGTCCGGCACAAGCCGATGCCCTCAGCACCAAAATCCCTTGCCTTGCGCGCATCCTGAGGTGTGTCGGCATTGGTCCGCACCCCCAGACGCCGAAAACTGTCAGCCCAGCGCAAAACGGTCTCAAACTCATCGGTCAGTTTCGGCTCCTCCATCGGCACCTCGCCCGCAATCACCTCGCCGGTTGTGCCATTGATGGTGATAACCGCGCCGGCAGCCAACTCCAGTTCACCAATCTTTACCATTTCCCTCTCATAGTCAATCTGCAAACTTTCGCAGCCAACAACCGCAGGCTTGCCCATCCCGCGGGCAACAACCGCAGCATGGGATGTTGTGCCACCAGCACCGGTAAGAATCCCCTCTGCCTTTGCCATTCCGGCAACATCATCAGCGGATGTCTGGTGCCGGACCAAAATCACCTTGCGCCCGGCTTGAGCCAGCTCCACCGCCTTCTGGGCATCAAGGACAATCTCACCGTCGGCAGCACCTGGTGACGCCGCAATCCCCTTTGCCAAGACCTGATATTTTGTGCCCGGGACAATGGTCTTGTGCAGAAGCGCACCAACAATCTCTGGGTCAATTCGCTTTACCGCCTCCTTGCGGCTGATGAGCCTTTCCCTTGCCATATCACAGGCAATCTTCACCGCCGCCTTTGGTGAGCGCTTGCCGCTCCGGCACTGCAGGATATAAAGTTTTCCTTTCTCAACTGTCCATTCCACATCCATCATATCCTGATAATGGCGTTCAAGGCGCCGGGCAATCCTCTTCAGTTGCTCATAAACCTGCGGCATCTCCGTTTTCAACTGCTCCACCGGCATCGGTGTGCGGATGCCGGCAACAATGTCCTCGCCCTGGGCATTGGTCAGGTATTCGCAGTAAAGTTCATTTTCACCGGTTGCCGGGTCACGGGTGAAAAGCACCCCACTTGCCGAGTCGTCACCAAGGTTGCCAAAGACCATCGCCTGGATGTTCACCGCCGTCCCCCAGGTGTCAGGGATTGAGTAGATCCGGCGGTACTCCTTTGCCCGCGGGTTGTTCCAGGACTTTAAAACCGCCTCAATCGCCAGCCAAAGCTGCTCGTTTGGCTCCTGGGGAAAGTCCCTGCCGGTGCGGTCGCGCACAATCCCCTTAAAAGCCGCCACCACCCTTGCGAGCGCCTCCTCATCAAGTTCCGTATCACTATTGACACCAAGCCGCTTTTGCTCACTAACTAAAACCTGCTCAAACCCTTCCCTGCCGGTCTTGAGCACAACATCGCCAAACATCTGAATAAGCCGGCGATAGGCATCAAGGGCAAACCTTCTGTTACCGCTTCGTCTTGCCAGCCCCTCAACAGTGCTGTCATTCAAGCCCAAATTAAGAACCGTATCCATCATCCCGGGCATTGATGCCCGTGCACCCGAACGAACCGAAACCAAGAGCGGATTTTCCTCATCACCAAACCTTTTGCCCGTCTCTTTTTCAATGAACCCCATACCCTTTGCCACCGCGGTTTTTAACCCCGGCGGAACCCGACCGTGCCTCATATAATAGACACACACACCGGTGCCAATGGTAAACCCAGGTGGAACCGGCAGACCAAGCCTTGCCATCTCCGCAAGGTTGGCACCCTTGCCACCCAGGACTGCCTTCATCCTTGCCGAACCATCGGTCCTCTTCTTACTGAAACGATAGATCATCTTTTGCATAAATCCTACTTCTCTTTTTTTCATTTAACGCCAGCGCCAGAAAATCAGATTCAGAATCAAAGTCAAAATTAGTGACAGAACAATCGCCGAAACCACCGGAATGTAAATGGTCAGATTCCGGCGCTGAATCAGGATATCTCCGGGCAGGCGCAGAAAACCAAACCGGCTGAAAAGGAGCAGAAAAAGCCCGGCAAAAATAAGCAAAACACCGGTTATTATCAAAAGCCGGGCAATCGGCTGGAGATTAAACATCACCCTCCCCTTTTTCAGTTTCACCGGCAAGAAAGCCCTGAATAACCTCCTGTGCCCGCTCAAAATCATCCTCCTGAACCAGAACCTCACCCCAGGCCGGGCGCATCATCTGCGCCACCCCATCATAGGCAGGAATCTGAAATGAGTGAATCAGCGCGGGGATGCCGCTCTGTTCCAGCAAATCCCTGATGGTATTTGCCATCAACTCATTCTCTGCCTTATATACCGGTTTCAGCGCCATTTCCCAGAAAAAAGATTATACCCAAAAAACTCTTAAAATCAATAAATTTATCGCCACAATCCATCAATGTTGCTGTATACCTATAAGTATACAAATGAAAACGGGGAAATATTTTTTATTTCTTTAAATTTCAAAGACTTAGCGAAAGATTAGGAAATTTCAAACCCCACCCCGGGGATTACCCCTGTGGTTCCCATCAGGTTTCACGGATAAACTGAAGTAAAATCGGCATCAAAAGGCGGTCTTGATGTTAAGGGTGATATTGGTAAGATTGCTGTTTAAAAAATTGCGGGAGAGTTTTTATCCTCTCCCGCAATTACAGCAACGGCTTTGTTACTTCCCTATTTCGCCAATCACCACAAACTCAACCCGGCGATTGAGCGCCCTGCCTTCAGGCGTGTCATTGCTCGCCTTGGGCTGGGTTTCACCATAACCCTTGGCAATCAGCCGTGAAGACTCAACACCCATCTGCTGAACCAGATAGTTGACAACCGCCCACGCCCGCTGCTCCGAAAGCCTCTGATTGAACTCATCCGAGCCCACATTGTCGGTATGACCCTGAATCTCAACCTTGATTGTCGGATTTTCCTTTAGGATGTTATAGGCAGCCTGCAAAGCCTCCTGGGACTCGGGAAACTTAATCGTCGCCTTGCCGAAATCAAAGTAGATGCCTTTGAGCGTCACCGCAGTTCCAACCTTGACCAGCGCAAAGTTGTGGGTTGCCGGTTTCCCCTCCTGAACCACCAGTGCGGCTGACTGTTCAATGTAACCGTCAGCGGTTGCGGTCAAGGCATAGGTGCCAACAGGAACCTCCGCCACATAGACACCGGTTGTCGGTTCGGTTTCCACCTCGGTGAATAGGCTACCGCTTACCGCATCCTTAAATACTACCTTTGCCTTAAGCGCAGCGTTGGTGCCGCGGTCGGTAACGGTTCCGGTTACAACCGTCTTCACCGCTAACGGGCTTAAGGTAAAGTTCTGGGTGGTGATGCGGTTTTCCTCAATCTGAATCGTGGCGGTTGATGGAAAATAGCCGTCCGCGCTTGCGGTTACTGTATAGGTGCCAACCGGCATATTGTCCTTCCGATATGCCCCGGTATTCGGGTCGGTCTGGACCGCCTCAACCCCAGGTTCGGCAAAACCGATTTGTGCTGAAAGCGGCCTGCCGGTTCGGGAGTCGGTTACGGTGCCGGCAAGTGTGCCATAGATGACCAAAGGATAAAGTTCAAACTGAACCGGACCCGCTGCCTTTGTTTCAACATTGACAAATGTCTCCAGCGGGCGATAACCTTCACCAGTTACCCGCACCTTGAGAACACCGGTCGGCAGCCTCTTCACCAAAAACAGCCCGGCAGCATCGGTAACAAGCGGCTTCAGTTTCGGATTGTCCGGGAATTCAACTGTGGCTAAAACCGGCTGCTTGCTTGAAGCATCAACAACCTTGCCGGAAAGTTCACCAAAAACCACCGCCGGTTTACGGAAGAATGGGGTGGCGATGTTCATCCCCAAAATCACCTGATTGGGGCTGTTTTCGGTAAGGCTCACCCCATAACCCAATGTAAGGGCAAAGCCGCGCGGACTGCCAAATGTTACCCCTGGTGTCAGACGGACAAGACCGTTTTCGGTATCAAAGATGCCGGTGGAATTTACACCCTGACGCGAGGTCAACTCGGCAAAAAGTGCCATACCTTCACCAGCCAGTTCCAACCCCAGACCATAGTTTGTCCAGACACCCGCCTTTCCGTAATTAACCATCAGATTGGGCAGGGATGGAAAGAGGTCCTGAAGACGCAGGGTTGCCAGTCCGGCCCAGGAAAATGTGTCAACCGGCACCGCGGTTTGCTCAATCCATCTGTTACCATCATCCCGGAAGAAAAATGTGTAGGATGCCATACCACCCAATTTCAGAACCGGCAGATACGGAATGGAAATTTTAGCGCCCGCCTTCAGGTCGTGCAGACCGATGTCGTAAACCCTGTCACCAACTTGGGCATACTGGAAAATTCCACCCCAGTTGGCAAAAATCTCCGCACCCACATACTGGGTTGATAACGGTGTCCAATTAAGTGTTGGAGCAATCAGGTCGCCAATATAACCTTTATCAGTGGTTCCAGGAATCGTCAGGTTTCTTCCCAAAAGATGCAGTGCCACATTCAAGCCCGCCTCTTCAGTCCGGGCATCCTTAACCAGAAAAAGCCCTTTGCCCCCGCCGATAGTTGTATAGGCAAAAACCGGCACAACGGCAAGGACTATAGAAATTATTAAATACCTTCTCATAATCACTCCTTTTGTTTATGCTTACCTGCTAAAGCCCGGGAAATGAACTTATATGCCGTTAATTACCAATCCTGCTCGGTTCATCCCAGAAGTTGCCGATATTCACCAAAACCTCCGTCTCCGCAAGGATTCTTTTACCCGATGCCTCATCAACACCCTCCAGCCTTATCTTGGCTTTAAGGGTGGCTTCAATACCCAGTTCATCCGGGTAACCAGCACCTGCTCCGAAAACCTCCTCCTTCCAGATTGCGGGAATCAGTGTAATATACCCTTTGGTAGCCTTTTTCCCGTCGGGGTCGCTCATAACCGAGATGTTAACCCTGCTTTCAACCTTTGGCAGAACCTCAGGCGCCTCGCCCAGAACCTTGGTAAATGTGATTGTCGCCTTGGTAATCCTGGCGACATAAGGGCGCCAGGTTGGCAGACCCAACCCAATCTCGGTATAGCGCAACTCAATCGGAACAACATCATCCGGTGTAACTGAGACATATTCCGGTTCTGCCCCCGGCTCGGTCGCATCCTTGAAGATGCCAAAATCCGCCAGGTCAGAATATATCGGCTTGCCTTCATTAACCGAGACAATCTCAAGCGTATTCTCGCGACTGCAGGAAACAAGCAGTCCGAGACCGGCAAACACCATTGCCAGGACAAAAATGTTTCTACGCAAAGTAGTCCTCCTTTTCATTTCTAATTATTTTAGCCTTTGAAAGACCTTTGTCAAGCATTTAATTCACCCTGGTTTTGGGCTATCCGATAGGTGTAACTAACCGGGCAGGTAGCTTTAATCATCCCGGTAACCGAGCAGTACTTCTCCTGGGAGAGCTCAACCGCCCTTTTCACCGCCCCCTCATCAACATCCTTTCCGTAGACGACATACTCAAGCTCAATTCTGGTGTAGATACGGGGATGCTCATCCCTTCTTTCCCCCTTAACCCTCAGCTCCAGCCCGGAGAAATTTACCCGCATCTTTTTCAAAAGGGAAACAACATCCATCCCGGTGCAACCGGCAAGGGCAACAAGCAAAAGCTCCATCGGGGTGGCACCGGTATCATTACCACCATGCTCATTACCGGTATCCATCACCACTGCGTGATTGGAACCCGAAACACCAACAAACTGCATATCACTCACCCAGCGCACCCTTGCCTCAACACTCATTTTCATTTTTCCTAATTGTTCTTCGCACCCTGGAGAATCCAGTTGCGAATGACCTCCAGTTTAGCTGAATCAGGCCTTTTACCAAAGGGATGCCCCTTCAACAGGTAAAGGTAGAGAAGGCTGCTGTCAGGTTTCCCGGGAAGGACATTGGGAATGGAATCGGTGCCACCTGCCATTACCGCCTCATAGGAATCAAGCGCATAGTTGCCTGCCATATCTTCAGCGGTATGACAGTCACCAGCGAGTTCGCGCAAAAGCGGCAGGACATCGTGCCGAAAAGACACCTCTTTAATTGCCACCGTTGCTGATGGGGTTGGTTTAACAGTTTCGGTTTCGGACTCAGGAGAAAACCCTGGTGTGCCTTTCGGTCTGGTCGGGCAGGAAAGAAAAGCCAACGACAATAGCCCCATCAGTACCAGTAAAGGTTGGTGCTTCACGGTCAAATTTTGCCCACAATAGTTCATTATGTCAAGAAAAATCGGTGAGAAAAAACTTGCCTGATGAGGATTATAAGTTAAGATGATGTTTACCATTATGCCTGAACGGAAAAGAATCAACATCCTCAAACAGCTCCTTGAGCCCGAGATTATCGAGATGCTCAGGCAGAAGGACTGGCATGCGCTCAAGGATGTCCTTTCCCACTGGCCTGCGCCTGACATCGCGGACCTGATTGCCAGCCTTAAAGACCCGGAAATCGTTGTTCTTTTCCGGCTTTTGCCCCGTGACCTCCAGTCAGAGGTTTTCGCCGAGTTTGACCCGGACACCCAATTAACCCTGATTAAAAACCTTTCGGATGAGCAGGTCAAGGCGTTGATGGCAGAACTGGCACCCGACGACCGAACAGAACTTTTTGAAGACCTGCCCCCGACACTAATCCAGCGGGCGCTAAACCTCCTCTCACCAGAAGACCGGCGCGAAACCCTCTTAAGCCTCGGGTTTCCGAAAAACAGTGTGGGCAGGCTTCTCACCCCGGATTATGTTTCGGTATTTTCTCACTGGACGGTAAAACAGGCGCTCGACCACATCCGTAAAAACGGTGTGGATGCCGAGACGATAAATACCGTTTATGTCGTTGATGAAAAGAACCGACTCTTGGATGACATCCCTTTGAGAAAACTGATTCTTGCGCCACCGGACGAAAGGATTGAGGCGCTGATGGACCATAGAGTAATATCAGTTGAGGCAAACCTTGACCAGGAGGAGGCGGCAAAGGTGTTCCAGCGCTATGACCTGCTTGCCCTGCCGGTGGTCAATCCTGATGGCATCCTCTTGGGGATTGTAACCGTTGACGACATCATTGATGTCCTGCGCGAGGAGCAGACTGAGGATATCACCAAGATTTCCGGTATCCATCCAGGCAGGATTGATTTAACCTTCATCACCAAACTGCGCGAGGTTCCGCTCCGGCTCCTTTACCGCAGCCGGATTGTCTGGCTCCTTGCCCTGCTTTTAATGGACTTAATTACCGGTGGCATCATCCAGGGCTTTTCTGACCTCTTGGCAAGATATGTTGTCCTGGTAACATTTCTGCCCGTGCTCGTTGACACCGCCGGCAATGCCGGTTCCCAGTCAGCAACGCTGGTCATCAGGGCGCTGGCGGTAGGCACGGTCAAAATGAAGGACTGGCTCTATCTCTTGGGCAAGGAGATTCTCATTGCTGCGGCGCTCGGTCTGACAATGGGGCTGGGCATCTCTCTTATGGGCTTTATCCGGGGCGGTATCAAGGTTGCCCCGGTTGTGATTCTCGCAATGGTGGTCAATGTGATTGTTGGCGGTGCTATCGGTGTTGTTTTGCCCTTTATCTTCACAAAACTGAAGCGCGACCCGGCAACCGCCAGCACCCCATTGATAACAACCCTTGCCGATATCCTTGGCACTGGCATTTATCTTGGCATCGCCTATCTGATTCTCGGCAAACCTTCATAAAATAAAAAGGGAGAGCCGCTTGGCTCTCCCTTAAGGTTTAACACCGTTTATCTGCTGATGACAACGCGGGCGCTTGCACCCTGCGCACCCTCTGCCTTGAGCAAATAAACTCCGGCTGATAGTTTGCGTCCGTTGGCATCGGTTCCGTTCCAGACCACCTCATTGTTAGCAGCGGTCAGTTCGTTAACCTTATTGCCAGCACGGTCATAAACGCTCACCCGGAAACTGGCAGCAGGACCGCTCTGCATTCTGATGCGCACACTTGAGGTGAACGGATTCGGGCTCACGCTCAACCGGGCAGTATTGCCTAAGTTTGCGACCGAACCCATCTGCCCCTGCCAGAGCACCTTCTCGGTTGACTCGTAGTTGTTGTTGATAGCATCCATCACATCCTTCATCTCAGTAAGCAGGGTTACATCAGTATACTGATTGTATTTGTTGGCGCTGTCGTAAATCGCCTGAACCGTCATTCCCTCCATCGGCTCGCCAGTCTGATTGTAATCGTTGTAGATGGCATCGCCAAGGTCTTCAGTAAGTTTCAGGTTGCAGTGGAGCGCGATTAACTGCGCCTCAAACTGGATAAACATATTGCCCTCAACCGGTGTCTTGAGCCAGTCATAAAAGTCCTGCGGTGTGGAGAAAGAAACGCCGGCAAGGGTTACGGGCAGTGCCTTTGCCTTGAACTCATCGGTCCAGATTCTCGGCGGGTTCGGCTTCTTTGCAGTCGGTGTCCACCAGTAGCGCTGCCAGTACCCGCGGGTATAGGTTTCGCCTTCAAATGGCTCTGGCTCCTCGCCAGTCGGAGTCGGCTTTAAAAGAGTGATATAGAAATAACCATACCAAGGACTACCATCCTTCACATCACCGCCATATCCGGTTTCATCCTGCACAACTTGACCTTGCTCATTGACCTTCACCACCGCAGTATGCGGCAGGAAATAAACATCCTGACCCCAGACCCCATCTGCCTCATCGGGATAAAGTGCATGCAGGTCAGCAATCGGAATGTAGAAACTGTATTCGGTGGTGTTAATAGCGCCTGATTTATAGGCGTATTGACCGGGTGAACCACGCTCAGCCGGTGCGGTCGTGCTCGTATCCAGCTGGCATTCCTTCATCCACCAGCCATTCTCGGTAACATACTTTATCTCAAGGGTAGTATCAGTGGCATCATAATGCAGTATCGCATAGATATTACCAACATCAATCGTCTTGCCGCCCCAGATATCGCCCTGATACAGGGTAGCAACACCTGCGCTTGCCAATGTGCCCAGCGCCAGGAGCATGACGCCTGTCAGCATTGCTGCTTTTGTTCCATTCCTCAACATTAAGCCTCCTTAGCTTATGAGGTTTATTCTTTCAAGAACCCTTTAAGTATTCTCCTCAGGGTTCTGAATGCATCTGCGCACCTCAGATACAGGGTTCGTCACAGGTCGGTGCCACCTTATAAGTTTTCAGGTGGTATTTAACAGCCGGCTATTAAATTCACTCCTGATTTTTCTTGACCATATATTTAGACTGGCTTTGGATGACAAACGATTCTGTCTTTCTCTTAATTCAGGAAATTATTCCGCCCTTAGCAAAACGGACAAATAAAAAGGGAGAGCCGCTTGGCTCTCCCTTTAAGGTTTTTTCCTTATTTATGGTACCACAAGAACCTGAGTTGTCTCGTTGTTGTTAATCTCATCCATCACCGTCTTCAGCGCTACAAGGGTCGCACGGTCGGTGTCCTCGTCGCAGGAGTTGGCTTCGGCAAAAATCTGAGCTACTGTCCAGCCGTAATAATCAGTTACGCTACCCTGATAGACAACCCCATCAAGGTCTCCATTACGGGTCATATTGCAGTAGAGTGCGATTAACTGGTCAAGGAACTGATTGAATATCTTCGCTCTGACCGGCAGGTCAAGTTGAGACCAGAAGTCGTAGGGTATTTCAAATTCAACACCAGCAAGGGTAACCGGCAGGAAATTACTCTTTGATTCCTCGGTCCACCACTGTGGTGGCCTGGGTTTCTGTGGAGTCGGTGTCCACCAGAACCGCTTCCAGTATCCACGGGTAAGGGTAATACCGCTGTATGGTTCAGGCCCCGGGTTCGGTTCCTCAGGCGGATCAAGTCTGAAACAGAAATAGCCGAACCAGGATCCCTTCTTGGGTTTAATAACAGTGCCGCCATAACCGGTCTGACCCTGTTCGCCTCCATCTTTTTCCCCGTTTTTATTCTCATCAAGCCAGACATCGCAGTGCGGCATCACATAAACAGCAGAGCCCCAGTTAATACCGAACTTTGTTCTCAGTTCGCTAATCGGGATACTGAAACTGTACTCGTCATCATTGACCGGTCCTGAATTGTAAGGATATTGACCCGGAGCGCCTCTCTCTATCGGCGGAGTTGTTCCAATCCAGAGATCACATTTCTCAATCATCCACCCGCCTTCAGTCTCATACTTGATTACGAGTGTCGTGTCAGTTGCGTCATAATGCAGTATCGCATAGATATTGCCGACATCAATCGTCTGACCGCCCCAGATATCACCAGAGTAGTAAGTAATATCGGTCGCCATTGCGGTGGTGCCGAGCGCAAGCAGGAAGATGCCTGCAAGCATTACTGACTTTAGTCCACCCTTTACCATTAAGCCTCCTTTGCTTAATGTTTCTGCCAGAACCTCCTCGCCCAAGAGTTCGGTTCCAGCCATCACCTACTAAACCTCCATCTGCGCACCACAGATGAAGACCTATCGTCTCAGGCCGGTGCCGCCTGTAAAATTGAGCCGGTTATTCACTGTAACCCAAAGCCCAATCTGCAATAATATTACCCCCCCAAGCCCCTTTGTCAAGAAAAACTTTTAGCCTCCTTTTTTCTGCGACCATATATGTTATGACACAATATTTATGCCACACCTGCCACAGCGGCATTATGATAAGTTGCAGATTTCTAATGTGATAAAATTTAAACCCGCTGATGGCTGCGCAGCGGCATTATATTCCGCAGAAAAATTACGCTTCTAAAGAAAAATTCTGCAGATGTAGATATTGCGCTACTAAAAGGGCAGGGGTTCAACTGAACCCCTGCCCTTTTTGGTTACGGTCCGATTGGTGAGATGTTGAACACCTGGGTGCGAATCACCTCAAGAACCGGCTGGGCAAGACCCCTTGCAACCCACTTCTGGATTAAGGTCTGAGCCTCAATCGCCAAAGAGTCGCCGGACAATCCTGCCCGCTGCTTGGACCAGAGTTCGCGTCCGAAGGCGAGGTAGAACGGGTAGTCGATAACCGACACCCCCTCACCATCAAGAACCTGCTTTATCTGGGTCTCAATCGCCACCAGTTCAGGAAAAGTGGCCTGGACATTGGCAATCATCGTGGGACGCAGTTCCTCAAGAATCGCCTTGATGCGCTCCGGGTCGGTTTTCACAGTCCACTTGAGAATCCGCTTCGTCACATTACTCATAAAAACACCTCCTTTCTGCGGCAGATTTTATTGTGCGCTGCCCTGCCGCCAGGGACAGTCGCATTTTCCTCTCTATCCATTAAGAGCCAGAAAACGGAAAAAATTAACGCAGAATTTCCATCAGAATTGGTGATTCGCAACCTGAAATTGTTTAACCAGATTTTTATCAGAGGGTTAGGGAAATAATAGCAGTTTGCTGATTTTATTGACAATGTGCCTGTTCAGCAGGATACTGAGATATGAGTAGGTGGCTGATAAACCAGTAAAGGAGGCGTATGGCTCTTTTCAAGGAGTTTAAGGAGTTTGCCCTGCGGGGCAATGTGATTGATATGGCGGTCGGCATCATCATCGGCGCGGCTTTTGGGAAGATTGTCTCATCCCTTGTGGGTGATGTGATTCTGCCGCCAATCGGTCTGCTCTTAGGCGGGATGGATTTCTCCCATTTTGCCATTACGCTCAAGGCAGCAACTGCAGACAAACCAGCAGTGGTTTTGGGTTATGGCAAGTTCATCCAGACCCTGATTGATTTCATCGTGATTGCGTTTGCCATCTTTATTGCGATTGTCAAACCGGTGAATATGTTCAAGAAGAGGCAAGAACAGGTGCCTCCCGCGCCGCCAGCCCCCTCAAACGAAGAAAAACTCCTCACCGAAATCAGGGATTTGTTAAAGGCAAGGTAGGGGTATTCGTAAATAGAAGGGGGAGGTAAAATGCAGGACTATATCAAGCTCATCGGACTTGCTGCGCTGTTCGTTTTGGTTATTTCCTGCGGGGAGCAGGGTAAAGAGCCTGAAATCAGATGGAAGTTCACCAGTGCTGCGTTTCTTTCTTCACCGGCAATCGGACCGGACAACACCATCTACGCATTCAGTGAAAACGACACCCTTTATGCATTCAATCAGGACGGCAGTGTCAAATGGCGCCTGGGCTTGCCCGATACCATCTGGTACCACCCTTCAAATATTCTAATTTCACCGGTTGTGGCGCAGGATAACACCATCTATCTTTTTGCTGTTGACGGCTGTCTTTACTCAATTAACTCCGGCGGCAGTATAAACTGGCGGTTACCGATTAAACCCACATTTCCCACCATCTATGGCACACCCGCACTCGGAGCCAATGGCACAATCTATGTTTATGCACCGGAATCGCTTTATGCCATTTCGCCAGCAGGTGTTATTGACTGGGTTGTTGAGGTTGGCGGTGGCTCCTGTATCACCTTTCCCGCAGTGGGTGCTGATGGCACAATCTATATCGGTGCGGACCGGGACCTGATTGCCCTGAATCCTGATGGCAGTGTGAAATGGTCGTTTGATATGGCACCGGCAATCTCCACGATTGACCGGCTGGCAATCGGCGCGGACAGAACCGTTTATGTGTTCGGCACCGGTATTGACGACGCCGGCAATCTCCTTGCGTTCAGCGATGATGGCAGCCTGCGCTGGACCTGCACTCTTGAAGACAGCGATTGCATCAGTATCGGCACACCGGTTATCGGCATCGACGGCACAGTCTATCTTGGCAGTGCCACCAGTTCGGCTCGGGGCTGGCTCTATGCTGTTTCTCCTTCAGGAGAGGTGCGCTGGAAAAAACAGAGCACAAGCTTAGTTCAGGAAGCCTATGATTTGGCGATTGATTCTGAGGGCACAATTTATGGTGTTGAAGGTGCGTTTACCCCTGACGGCAATCTGAAATGGCGCTATCCAATTGGAACAACAGTTGTCAACTCGCTCGGAGCACCGGCAATCGGCTCTGATGGCACGGTTTACATTGGCTGCGGCACCGGACTTTTTGCCTTTAACACCAGCGCTGCTGGACTGGCGCAATCATCCTGGCCCAGGTCAAGACACGACAACCGCAATTCGGGAAATGTCTTAACCCAGTAATCGGCACGAGAAAGGCACTCTCAGGCGACTACATCACCTTGATATTGAGGACCGGGATTTTCAGGCGGTTTTTCCCGGACCGGGGATCAAGGTATAAGCCTTGGGTCAGCCAGGCATTACCTAATTTTGCCTTAAGCCGTTCAACTGCCTGATAGAGCCGCCCAATCCTCTCCAGTCCGACCAGGTCGTTAAACATTGAAAAAACCGGGCATTACGCTCGCCCCCGGAGAGTGGAGGGGATAGCCCCCTATACCCTCTAACC
>JBDRUF010000019.1 GCA_039801245.1 candidate division WOR-3 bacterium | reverse complement strand
GTAAGGGGTAAAGGGGATGATAAGGGAAAGGGTAGGGGGGACTGTCCCCGGGACGCCCCCTGGGCTGGTCACTGACCGGGATTCTGGCACATTTTCTTAGTTTTGCGGATAGAACCTATAGACCAGGAACAAGTCCGGTAAGTTTGAAGCCCAATGACCAGCGAAAGGCGAACTGGTTTTCATTGGGTTCGGGCGCGCTTTTCCAGATGGGAAAGTCGGCATATAACGGTCCAAGTTTTAACCTGATACCGGCATCAAGAACCGGCTTGAAGAATTCGGATTGATTTAATGAGTCGGCAACATTGCCCAGGTCAAAAAATGGCTGGATAAGAGAAAAGGGGAAGCCCAGTTCAGGAGGGGGAACAAGGTGGATGTTAATACCATAGGCAAATCTGCCTGAGCGATAAAGACCGTAATAACCCCGGCAGTTAACATCGCCATCGTAGTGCCAGTGCTCCTGACCAGATGCCATCCCTTCATAAGCCCAGGAGATTGGTTCAGCATTGGTATAGGAAAGCCCGCCCGAAAGATAGAAGCGCTCCTGCAAGGGGACATTGCCCTTGATTGCACCGGCAAAAAGGCGCAAGGAAAGGGAGAGGGGTTTGAAGGGAGAGATAATGAGGTTTTCCTCAAGGCTGATTTTGGAGTAGTTGTATTGGGAGAGGATGGGTTTCATACCCTGAGCATATAGCAACTCGTGCCGGCAGGAGAAATATGGGTATTTATGGGTGCGAAAGAGCCTTGCTCTGATCTCTGCGGTTCTTGCCCGGTTCCAGGCGCGGCTGTCCCTGCCAGTGGTATCAATCAGTTCATAGAGCCGGTAGCCAAACTGAATCTCATTTTTGGGCAGGCGGAAGGGATGGCCGATTTCTGCAGTAAAATAGGTTTTGATGCCCCGGTCGCGAAAGGAGTTGTCAGCCGCAATGTAAAGCCTGAGCCGTTTAGGGTAAAAGAGCACCGGGGTTTGATAGCTTATGCCGGTGTGCCAGTCGGACTTTTTTGAGGCGTAGTTATGGATTAAGGTCCAGTTGTGCTCTCCCCGCACCGGTCCAGCATCAATGAACCTTCTGCCCTGAAACCAGATTCCGGGCTGAAATCCCCGATAGTTGTCATACCAGAACCAGGGTCCGTAAAATATCTGATAAGCCTCAAAATCGGGCAGGGCAAAGATGGGTCTAAATGTAATCTTGCGGGGATAAAAGTTGTTCCAGCGGTCAGTCTCAAGAACCCTGTTTTTGGGCTCAAGGAGGACCTGTTTGACCTTCTTTTCGGTGGGAAAGATAACCTGTGTTTTGCCCAAATTGACCGTGTCAATCCGAAAGGATTTGTCGGCAAAGACCGTTTTCACCTCTATCGGGAAATTTAGCGGCGTGCGCGCCTTCAGGTTGATAACCACATTTTCACCCTGACGGAAAACCCGCTCAACCCTTAAATCCTGGCTGCCATCCTGACGGAAAAGGCGATTGATAAGGACCTCCTTTTCTGGTCCACTAGTTGCGCTGAGGCAGGCAAGAAATGCCGGCACAGTTTTGGCAGAATGGCGAAAGCGCCTGATACCACTGTCAATCACCTCTTTGCCCAGTTCCTCTTCAAGAACCTTTAGAAGCAGAACCGTCTGGGATTCCAAGGCGTTAATGGTGAACCCATCAGGTGGCTTTTCTTCATACTGGTCAAGGGATTTAGTGAGGTTGTTGACCCCAAAAACATAGAAATATACCTGATGCAGATAAAGGTCAGGGATTTTAGAAAGGAATGGAATAGGAGCTGGCAGGTCAAGCAGGTTGCCATCATCATAAACAGCCTCAAGATACCGGCTGGCACAATATGCTGGCAGACCAAAGGAAAGAAACGGCTCGTTTGACTTTTTTCCATCAAACCAGATGCGGGCAATCTCTTTGGCAAGGTGGCGCTCAAATAGACGGGTAAAAGGAACCGGCGGCTGGATAATGACCGTATTTTCTGCCACGGTGGTGTCCGCATTGATAAGTCCTTTATCAACAATCACAATTTCAGGAAAAGGTGCCGGACCGAACCAGGCGTTATAAAGGCTCGTGATAATCCGCGCCTCATTCAGGATATTTCTTGCATGGGGAGCGAGGTTTTGGGAAAGATGGCAGCGGATATGGGGCGCAATTGCGGTATCAGCAAAATGACTGCCGGATTCAGGAACAAGAGGCTCAAAGGAATACAAGATGCTCTTGATAAAAAACAGAAATATTAACGAGCGGCAAGCAATGGTTGATCCCTGAACTGTCTTCACCCTTTACCCAGTTTCCTTTTCTGCCCAGAGGTTGAGGCAGACTGTTTTGAGCCGGTTGAGGAGATTTTCATCAAGCCCCTGTTTCACCGCCTGTTTAATAAGTGAATTTAACTGGCTTGGAACCGCCTCCTCCTGGGGCGTTTGCGCAACCACCGTACACACCGCGCGGACAAAAGAGTAAAAAAGGCGCCGGCTGGTTGGGGAAAGGTGGTGCAAGCGCAAAACCTCATTGGAGAGCCTTTGCGCCTTTGCAACCAGTTGCCAGAAATCCGGTGTTGAAGCCTCCTTTTTCTTTAGCCCCGTTACTAACAGGAGTTTATCTTCGGGCTGGGTTTTTGTTTTTTCCGGCTGGTAGGGGAGATGCACAACCGGTTCTGCTGTTTTTTTCTCCTCCTGTTTGGATTCTGCCGTTGCGGTTCCGATTACCGGCAGAACATCGGCAATATCCTGCCAGTTTGCGCCACAAACATTAAGGTAGCCGGTAATTGTTCTCATTGTGGGATTGGGAACAAGACCCTTTTCCAGGCGCAGGATGTATTTATATCCATGGGTGGGATTCAAGCCAAGGAGTTCAGCAAGTTTCATCTGAGATATTCCCGACTTGAGCCGCAACTCCTTAAGCCTTGCTCCCAATGCCTCAAGACCTTCCAACTTTGCCTTTTTCTTATTACCCATAAACTGCTATTATCTACTCAAGAATAGATATAACTTTATAGAAGTCAAGAAAAGTGTTTTGCTTTATTTTTTAATGAAATCACCCAGGTGGTCACTCCCCGACTGCAATGGAAATTGATATAAGTATTTGATTTATTAACGCTTATATGCCATAAAATGGTTGATTTAAGAAATTGATGGCTTGGGCTGGTTTGGATGGCAGGGTTTAATAGGAGTAATATCAGGGAGGTTAAGTTACTTTAGCCACCTTATCCTGCATTGTTTGAGCCTTGTCCCTGCGGTCATCAATCTTGATGGTTGTAATCAGCCTTGCACAACCCATCTGGCCAAGGGTCTGGTGAATCTCGGTAACAAGGGAAAATATTTTCTCCAATTCACCCTCAATGCAGGTGCCCATCGGGTTAACCGTGAAGTTCAAGCCGCTTTTCTTGATGACCGCAAGCGCAGCCCGAACATAATGGCTGACACTGGTTGAACCTGTGCCCACCGGAACGATGCTCAACTCTACAATTGCCATAACCCTCCTCACATAAAACGCTCAAACCGTTCCTTGCCTGCCTTGCATATCGGGCATTTTCCTGGCGGTTCAGGACGGGCGCATAGATACCCGCAGACCTTGCACCGCCAGACCGGATAGGCAAGTTTTGCTCTTTCAGGCTGGGCAGAGACAGGAGCGGTTTCTGAATAACCCTCAAGCACAAACCTTGCCGGTCTTCTCTCAGGAATGGATTTGTGCGGTAATTTCCCCTTAATCCAATCCTCACTCACATATAAACCGCAATAGCAGGCACCAAACTCCTCAAGGTCAGAGTCGCGGTAATAGCACGGGCAGATGATGTCAATGTCCTTCTGTTTTTCACCCAATGCGAGCCGGCACGGGCAGGCACGATAACCATACCGTTTTTCATTAACCAAAAGACCGTTGATAAGTTTAAGGGTAAAATCTCTGTCTGGATTTAGATGATATCCTCCCTCCTCTGCCTCCCTTTTCAACCGCTCGTAAACCTCATTGACCTCAGGAGAAAGAACCTCTTCCATAATCAGATTTCCAAGAGCTCCTTTATCCGCTCCTCGTCATAGCCAATCACCACCTTATCATCAATCTGCAAGGTGGGAAATGAGCCGCGCGGATTAAGCTGCCTGACCCTGTTAATCATCTCCTTCCGTTCCTGACCGGTGCAGAGGTCAACATCAATATACTGATATTCAATGTTGTTGGCATTGAGCAAATCCTTTGTCATTCTGCACCAGCCGCAGGTTGAAAGGGCATAAAGTGTTACCTGATGCCGGTTGTTATTACCACTTACCTTTTGAAATGGCATTTTCTCTCCTTTTATTTTATCTTTCTGCCGCATTGCGGACAGGTGTCCGCACCTTTGGGAACCGGCTTTTTACAATCAGGGCAGATATCAACCCTGGCTGCGCAGGGCTGGCAGATTGAACCTTCAGCAATCGGCTGGTCACAATATGGGCAGCGGCACTCCTTTTCGGGCTTTTGCTGTTTGCGCAGATAGTCCTGGATTGCTGCGTGCAGGGCATCCGCACCCAAGTTGGAGCAGTGAAGTTTATTCGGTGGCAATCCACCCAGCTCCTTTGCAACCTGTTCATTGGTAATCTTTAAGGCCTCATCAATGGTTTTCCCTTTTGCCATCTCGCTCACCATTGATGAAACCGCAATTGCCGCACCACACCCAAAGGTCTTGAACTTCACATCGGTGATGATGTTATCCTTAACCTTGATGTAAAATGTCATCATATCACCACAGACCGGATTGCCAACCTCGCCAATGCCGTCCGCATCTTCAATCTCACCGACATTGCGCGGGTTGCGAAAATGCTCCATTACCTTTTCTGAATACATATTAACTCCTAATTTTCCTCGTGATTATGTCCTTGTCCAGTTTTGAACTCATAGGGGTTTTCGCCCTTAAGATATTTGGCATATAGCGGAGAAAGTTTGCGCAACCGCTCAACAATTGGAGGGAAGCGCTCAAGGAAATAACTAACATCATCATCGTTATTGTCCTTGCCTAATGTTAGAAGCAGAGAGGACTGGGCAATGGCATGGGGAAGTCCGATTGCCAAAAGAACATGGGATGCCTTGAGCGTGCGCGCGGTGCAGGCAGAACCGGATGCAATAGCAATACCCTCATCATCAAGAGACAGAAGGAGCGCCTCACCCTCAACAAACTCAACACACATACTGACAACGCCGGGCAACCTTTCAACAGGATGACCGGTAAAGACAAGCCTTTCCACCCTTTTGGGCAGTTCATTTCTCAATCTCTGTTCAAGCCGCTTCATATTTCCTGCCCATTGGGCAAGTTTCTCCTTTGTTATTACTGCTGCCCTGCCCATACCAACTATTGCAGCAACATTTTCGGTTCCGGCACGCCGCCCCTTTTCCTGAATCCCGCCTTCAATCAAAGGAAGGATGCGGGTTCCAGGCTTTAGGTAAAGTGCAGCAGCGCCTTTTGGTCCATAAAATGACTGGGCAGAAAATGAGTAGGCATCAACATCAAGTTCTTTAACATCAACCGGAATTCTACCCATTGCTGCCGTGCCATCAGCATGGACAGGCACACCCTTTTGGTGGCAGAGTTTAACTATCTCCTTGAGGGGCTGGATTGTCCCGATTTCATAATTGGCATGCATAACCGAAACGAGAACCGTTTCCGGTCTTATCGCATTAACAACCGCTTCTGGATTAACCCTGCCGAATGGGTCAACATCCACGATGGTGAACTCAAACCCAAGCCGCTTGAGATTTTTCACCGGCACCAGCACCGATGGGTGCTCAATCGCGGATACAATAATATGATTGCCCTTTGTTTTGTTTGCCAGTCCCAGACCTTTAATGGCAAGGTTATTACTTTCTGATGCGGAGGAGGTAAAAATGATTCCCTCAGGCTGGGCATTAATCAGGCTGGCAACCTGTTCCCTTGCGGTTGTTAGCGCCTGAAATGCCTTGGTGCCAAATTGGTGCAAACTGCTCGGATTCCCAAAATCCTCTCTGAGAAAGGGCATCATCGCCTCCAGCGCCTCAGGCAAAAGCGGGGTAGCGGCAAGATGGTCAAAATAAACCCGACGCATAACTGTTAGACTTGATTACCGGACAAAAGGATTTTACATCCGTTCAAGGACATCAATGCCCAAGAGGTTGAGCCCGATTTTTATAACTGTGCCGGTCATCTCCACTAAGGCAAGCCGGCTGGCACAAAGTTCCTTGGTTTCGGCTTTGAGAACAGGCACCCGGTCGTAGAAGAGAGAAAAATCACGGGCAAGGCTGTAGAGCCTGTTGGCAATGCGATGGGGTTCATAATTTTGGGCAGCCGCAAGGATGCTCTCGGGGAAACGGGCGATGTGAAGAAGGAGTTTTTGCTCTTCAGGTGCGACAAGCAGGCTTGGGTCAGCAAGTGAACGGTTCAATTTTTCTGCCTTGCGCAGGATTGAGCGGGTGCGGGTATAGGCATACTGGAGATAGGGTGCTGAATCACCATCAAGCGCCAGCATCCGGTTCCAGTCAAATACCACCTCCTTGATACGGTTCTGAGAGAGGTCAGCATACTTAATGGCACCGATCCCAACCTTGCGGGCAATCTCCTCCTTTTCTTCTGCGGTCAACTCGCGCTCCACCACAATTGCCTTTGCCCGTTCAATCGCCTCGTTAATCACATCCTCCAACAGAATGATTCTGCCCTCTCTTGTAGAAAGCCTGCCTTCAGGCAGACGCACCAGTCCGAAGTTCACATGGACGCAGGGGACATTATACCCTAACAGTTGCAGGGCGGCGTTGAACTGTTTGAAGTAAAACTCCTGCTCTTTACCAACAACATAAAGAATCTTCTCCGGGTGCCAGGTTTCAATACGATATTCGGCAGTGGCAATTTCTCTGGTAGCGTAAAGGCTGGTGCCATCCGATTTCTGCAAGATAAGCGGGACCTTGATACCAAAATCATCCAGGGGAATCAGGACAACCCCTTCCTCTTCCTGAAATTCCTCATCGTCACCCCTGACATTAGCGGGCGGTTTCTCCTTACGGGCAACACCCTTTTTCAGCGCCTGTTCAATTACATCTTTAACCCGGTCGGCATAAAAACTTTCTCCAAGAGTAACATCAAACCTTACCCCCAGCAAATCATAGATGCGCTCAAACTCTTTTTTGCTTAACCGGACAAACTGCTGCCAGCGGGAACGGGCAATCGGGTCACCAGTTTCCAGCCGGCGAAACCACTCCCTTGCCTTTGAAATTAGGGTTTTGTCCTGTTTTGCCTGTTCGTGGAATCGGACATAAAGTTCTAAGAGATGGGAGGTTGGGTTTTGCTCCAGCCTTTTTTCTTCGCCCCAGAGCTCAAATGCGCAGAGGAGTTTGCCAAACTGGGTTCCCCAGTCGCCGAGATGGTTGTCGCCAATCACTTTGTAACCTAAATAGGTGAAGATATTGTGAAGCGCCTGACCGATGAGCGTGGAACGCAGATGCCCCACTGAGAACGGCTTGGCAATATTGGGTGAGGAGTAGTCAATAACAATTGTTTTGCCTCTGCCTAATTCACCGCTACCGTATTTTAAAGGGTTTGTCTGATAATCGGCAAAAACCTCCCGTGCAAGGACTCTTGGATTAAACTTGAAGTTGACATAACCTTTAAGCGCCTGAACCGAGGAAAAAGGGGAATCAGCAAGGTCAAGCCGTTGAGCGATTGATTCAGCAAGGGTAATAGGGTTAACCCCAGTTGTCCTTGCCAGACGGAAAACAGGCACGGCAATGTCCGCACCAATTCCTGCTTCGCCTTCCCGGATTTCCTCAATTTCAATTTTGTAACCCAGGCTGGCAAACCTTTCATACAACATCTCCCGAGAGCGAAAGAGGAAGTAATTGGCTTGCGATTGGCTCATTGTTTTTCTGGAGAAGCCAAGAGCACCTGGACAAATGCCTCATAGGCGCTCTGGTCAAAAAGGACGAACCTGACCTCTTTGGGATAATCGTTGGCGCGGGAGTGGCTCATCACCGCACCAATCATCAAGCGGGCACAGGCGGAAAAAGGAAAGCCCCCAACACCGGTGCCGAGAGCAGGAAAGGAAATTGACTCAACTTTGAGTCGCTTGGCTTCAAGAAGGGCACTTTTGGTTGCCCTGACAATCAATTCAGCAGTGGTGGTAAGGTCCTGACCCATCACTGCTGCATGGATGCAGTACTTTGCCCGCAACCTGCCCGCAGATGTGGTCACTGCCGCACCTGGCTCAATCGGTCCCTGACTCATTGCCTCCTGTTCAATTTCAACCCCACCCTTACGCTTGATGGCGCCGGCAACCCCACCTCCCATCCAGAGATGATTATTGGCAGCATTGACGATTGCCTCGGTTTCCTGTTCGGTAATGTCGCCCAAGACAACGGTAATGGTAAAATCACCGAACCGTTTTATGACTTTTTCAGTAGCGCTCATACTGTTCGATAACGGCATAAACCTCTTCAACCGTCTGGGCATCATCCAAGCCTTTCCGGACCTCATCTCGGCGCAAAAGGCTTGATAGTTTTGCCAGGGTCCAGATATATTCCCGTTTCATTGCTTCCGGAGCGGCAATTAGGAAGATGAGATGGGAAGGTTTGCCATCGAGGCTGGAGAAATCCACCCCTTTTTTTGACCTGCCAAAGGCAAGCACCGCGGTCTTGACCGAGTCAGTGCGGGCATGGGGTATCGCAACCCCGAACCCGATGCCGGTACTTTCAAGGTTTTCCCGCCTGAGGATGGCGGCGATAAACTCCTTTTCATCCGTAACCAAACCTTCAGCGATCAAAGGGGCAGTAAGTTCACCAATTACCCCGTTTTTTTCCTTTGATTGGAGAGAAAGTATTATTGCTGTTGGTCGGAGTAGTTCCGAAACCTTTTTGATCATCACTCCTCCTTAGGATGTTTGTAAAAGATGACCGGCTTGGGTGAGTGCCTGATAATTTCATTCGCTGAAAGCGTGGAGGAGGCACTGACGACAAGCAGGTCGGTTTTGTAATTGGCAATCAATTCACAAATGCGCGTGAGCGGTTCACCGGTTTCCAAAAGCAATGAAACTCGGACATTGCGCTCAAACGCATCATCCTCAATCTCATAAAGCACCTCCCATGCCTTTTCCTCCTTTTCAGGGTCTAACCTCTTACCTTTTTTGGTTTTAATATCAAGAGGTATAATATAAACTGCATAAACCCGAGCAGAAAGGGCGCGAGCAAGTTCAAGAGCCCAAATGGCGGCAGAACGAAACTCCTCGGTGTCATTGACCCAGACGAGGATTTGTTTAATCATTTGCCAATACAGAACCGGGCAAATATGCGGTTAAGGATATCATCGGTTTCTAATGGGGAGTCAATCTTTCCCAGTGCCTCGAGGGCAGATTTGATTTCTTGTGCCCTTGTTTCCAGGTTTTGAGAAGCAAGGCTCGCCATAAGGTGGTTGCGGCATTCAGTGATTATCTCTATTTGGCGCAGGGTTATTAGAGGAGATGAGAGGGACCGGGGTTGAAGATGGCGGATGAGTGCAGCACGGACTCTGTTGATATTGTACCCGGTTTTACAGGAGACGCGGATTGCCCGTCCCGGGAGAAATCGGGGGTCAAACCTGCAGGTGAGGTCGCTCTTGTTGATAACAAAAATCTTAGGCTTTTTTTCTGTTGCGGTAATGATTTCCCAGTCATCTTTCCGCGGAGTGTGGGACCCATCAAACACTATTGCAAGCAAATCAGCATCCTGAATTGCCTTCTTCGTTTCTGTCGTGCCCTTTCGTGCCAGCGGATCTTCGGTTTCTACTCGAAAACCACAAGTGTCAATGAGATTCACACGGAGGTTCCCCAGGGAAAGGCTTGCTTCAATCCGGTCCCGGGTGGTATTAGGAATTGAGCTGGTGATTGCTCGGTTATTACCGAGGAGTCTGTTGAAGAGGCTCGACTTTCCCACATTAGTCCTGCCAACAATTGCTACCCTTGCCGGTTCAAATAGAAACCGGCTGCGTTCAACGTCTCTTACCATCTGGGTTAATTGTACCAATATATTCTTTGTTTTACTATCAAGAGATTTTGTGTCTACTGCTTCGTTTTCATCAAAACCCAGAAGGTACTCCACATCACTGTGGAGGTCACGTAGCATCTCTGCAAGTTCGGCTATCTGGCGACTGGTTGCACCCTGGTAGGCTTTAATTGCGGTGCGGTGCCCAAGTGGATTGGTGGCATTGACCAACGCCCAAATCGCCTCTGCCTGAGAGAGGGTAAGTTTACCATTAAGAACCGCTCTTTGGGTAAACTCGCCCGGTTCGGCAAGACGGCATCCCAGTTTCTGACACAACTCGGTGATTTTATTGTAGATGAATGGGGAACCATGGCAGGTGATTTCTGCCATATCCTCACCGGTATAGGAACGGGGCTTGCGAAAAACAGTCACCATTACTTGGTCGACTGGCTCACCCTTTTCATCTTTCAGCCAGACCAACCGGGCGGTATATGAAGGCTGGCTGCTGACCCTATCTCCGGGCAGAAGACGACTGAGAACCGCAAATGTTTTCGGTCCTGAAAGCCGCACAATCGCCAGTCCGCTCACCCCCGCCGCTGTTGCTGGCGCAACAATCGTGTCCTTTCGCATCAACCGGACTTCTCTTCGGTTTCTATCGGCGCAATCACCACATTTCGGCGCGAGCCGGTACCAACCGCATAAACTCTGACCTGAGGCATTGCGCTCAGCGCCTCCCGGACAACCGCGAGTTCTTTTTCGCTTAAGAAGTCAAGTGCCATCTCCCTTTTAGTCTCGGTAACAATTTTGGCAACCGCCAAGGCCTTCTTACGGAGAAAATTGTCCCGGCGCTGGAGATAGTTGGCAACATCAACCGTAATCGGTGGTACATCTGGATACTGGCGCCTCACAATTGTCCTCACCAGGTGCTGGAGCGCTTTCAAAGTTGCCCCGCGTCTGCCAATGAGAATAGCACCGCGCTTGGTATTGATGTTGGCAAGATAGCCTTCCCCCGTCTTTGTCACCTCCACCTTGGCACGGACGCCAACATGGTTGATAAGCGTCTGGGTGACCTGAGCAATCACCCCTGCCTCATCTAAACTTTGAACATTTTCCGGGTCAGCCGGTTTTAACTCACCCCCAAATTCGGGGTTTTCCTGAATCGTTGCCATATTACGCCTCCTTTGGTTGCAATCAGACTCTCCAAAATTGAGAGGATGTTATAAATAAACCAGTACAACTGCAATCCGCTGGAAAGGTTGAGAAAGATTGCAGTAATAAAAATCGGGAAGATGATGGTCATCGCCCAGTTCCGCTTGTCGGTGGCTGTTAACAGGTTCTGGGCGATGAAGGACGCCCCCATCAAAATCGGGAGCAAGCCAATCGCAAACCCACCGACCAATGGTATTCCTGAAGGTAAATGCCCGAACAGGGTATCGGGCTGGGAAAGGTCCTTGAGCCATAAAATAAATCCGGCACCCCTGAGTTCAATAAAGTTGCGCAGGACCGTATAAAGGGCAAAAAATACCGGCATCTGGACTAAAAGGGGCAGACACCCGGAAACCGGGTTCACCTTGTACATTTGATAAAGTCGCATCGTCTCCTGATTCAGCGTCTGAGGGTCGTTTTTGTACTTCTTTTTCAGTTCCTCAATCTTCGGCTGCAGCAGTTGCAACTGCCGCATCTGCCGGGTTTGGGTTCTCGTTAAAGGATAAAATGCTACCTTCATCAGTATCGAAAAGAGGACAATCGCACCACCCCAGTTGCGGACAATGGTGAAGAAAAGGCGCAGGAGATAGAGAATGCCGAGGGCAATGGGTTTGAGCCAGCCTAAACTGACAACATTCTCAAACCCCAAGCCAAAGGATTTGAGCCGGTTGTATTCAACCGGTCCGAGATACACTAAAAAGCCTTTTTCCTTTCCTGCCGCCCGCACCTCAGCCTTAAATCCAATCCTGCCGTCATCAAGCACCTCTGCCCGGCAGGAATCAAAACGGCTGTCTTTACTGACCAGGGCAAGAAAGAAATACTTTGACTTCAGCCCGACCCAGTCAGCCGCAGTAACAAAAGGCTTCTTTCGCAGACTGTTAGCAGCAATCTGATGAATCTTGCCCTGGTTATGGGCGTAGAAATGGAAGTTTGCCAAATCCTCCTTGACATTATTTTCGGTAAGGTTGATTCCGGCGCGGGCATCAAAGGTTAAAACGGTGTTTTCGCCGGGCAGCTCAAGGATGAGGTCAAGGGAATAATCACCGCCCAGTTTCCAGGTTTTGGTTAGAATACCTTCAGAGGTGAGATAACTAAAAGCGACGGTTGATTCGGAGAGATTGAAACCGGTGGGGGGGAGGTGGCTGATTTCTTCGGTTCCTAAAATTGTCTGCTTTTCAGGCACAAGTTGTACCGAATATTTTTTCAGATAACAGGATTTGATTGCCCCACCACGGCTGGATAACTCCAGCCGGAGAAATTGATTTTCAAGAAAAAAGGTCGTTTCTGGAACAATAAACTCTGCTGGTTTCAAAACCGCTGCTACCGCCACCGTTTCCGGCTCTCCTACTGCGGGTGCTGGTTGTGGCTGGGATACCGGTTGTCTTCTCTGTGGCAAAAGCACCTGCCAGAGAATTAAAATCACCATTATTAATGCGAATCCGATTATCATCCGCAGACTGTCTGAACTCAAATTCGCTCCTTTTGGTTATTGCCGACTCCTCGACAAATACTATCCGGCACCGGGTCATAGCCTCCAGAAGAAAACGGATGGCAGCGTAAAACCCGTTTCAGTGCCAAAACCATTCCCTTGCCGGCCCCATAACGGCTGATTGCCTCAAAGGCATAATGAGAACAGGATGGTTGAAAACGGCAGGAGTTGGGCAGAACCGTTCCCAGTGTAAACTGATAACCCCGGATAAAGAACTTAAGCAGATCAGCCAACATTTTCCACCTTTCCGGCAAGTGTTTTGAGCCTTTCTTTTAACCCATCAAATTTCAGCCCTTCGGCACCGAGGCGCACCTGAATTATATAGTCATAACCTGAAGGAAACCAGTGCTTGTTGCGCCGAAAGATTTCCCTTAACCGGCGCTTGAGCCGGTTGCGAACAACCGCCCCTTTGATTTTTCCGTTTAACAGAAACGCGACCCGCCGTGAAGGAAAGCTCGCTTCACGCTCCTTGTAGCGCAAGGTAAAAGGTTCGGAATCCACCCTTTTGCCCGTGCTCATCACCGCGCCGATATCGCGGCGACGCCGGATAATCTCCTCTCTTTTCAGACTCTCGCGCATCGGACAACCTGTGCCAGTAAGGCACCTGATTCCTCATACGGTCAGACGGTGTCTGCCTTTACGCCGACGATTGGACAAAACCCTTCTACCGCCGACGCTTCTCATCCGGGCGCGAAAGCCATGGGTGCGCTTCCGCCTGATATTTGATGGTTGATAAGTTCTCTTGGGCATAATTAATCCTTTTAGAATTATAGAAATCCTAAAATAGGAGTCAAGGTTAACCTGATTAAGGCCAATACCAAAAGATAAAGAGATTGATGAGGCACCAGATCGGTGTTAGAGGTGCTGGTTGGTGTGCCCTTAGGGAGTCACCCCCGGGGTGATCCCCTGATTTAAATTGGTATTTGGCTAAGTTATGGAAATATGATAGATAACCAATTTGCACCCTAATATTTTGTGCATTTATATAAGAATAAGAATATAAGAATAGGAGAATTTTTTCATTATTTGTTGCCCCTTTAAATTTAACACTACCTCGAACGCTCTATCAGAGGGTTCACAAAGAACTTAAACAAAAATTGGTAGGGATGTTTTTGATTATGGGCACTTAATTGACACATATGTGAAGAATGTTATAATAATTTTAATGAGTGCGACGCTGGGGTTACTTTTAATCGCCCAGTTGAACTCGTTTGAGTTCACGCCCATCACAACCCCTCAGTTCGCGGGAGACTCTTTTAACATAACTGTCATTGCCCGTGACATTAATGGCAACATTTATTATGATTACAACCGTCCGGCTTTTCTTTCCACGAGCCGGGGTGCAATTTATATCTATCCCAATGTCATCGGTCCTTTTCGCAGCGGGGTTTGGCAGGGCAAGGTGATGGTGACGCTTGCCGAGAGTCTGCAGATTCGCTGCACCGATGATTCCGGAAGGGTAACAAGCAGCAGCAATGCCTTTGCGGTTTATGCTAATACGCCGGCGCGGTTTCTCGGTATTCTGCCTGGCCAGCAGTTGAGCCCGGGGACAAAAGAGGGCAGGATAGGTTTGCCGCAAAGTCAGACCGCTGGCGACAGTTTTGTCTTTACTGTTTATTTAACTGACGAGTGGTGCAATCCGGTTGGTGCGGGGAGAGACAGTTTTTCCTTAAGGGCAACCGACAGCTTTGCCTTTTTGCCCAGAGGTGGAGAGCTTAATAATGGCTGCAGAGCAATTACCGCTTCATTTCGGCAGGCAGGCAGGCACTGGGTTATTATTCAACCGATTTATGCTCAGGGTTTAAGGTCAGATACATCCGCCTTATTCACGGTAAATCCAGGTGCGTTTTCCCGACTTTTGCTCCTTGTCCCAGGTGAGACCTCTCTTCCTGGTGATACTGCTGTCTCAGGGTGGCAAACCCCAGGTAAAGCCGGAATTCCTTTGCCCCAGTTTGTTCAGGAACCTTTTCCAGTTGTGGTTTACGGGTGCGACCGGTGCTGGAACCCGGTAAGTGCCGGAGGTGTTACTGTTTCGTTGCGGTCTGATTTTGCCGCGCAGTTTATTCCGGCGGAAACGACCCTGATTGATAGTGTTGTTATTGCGGCAATGTTCAATTTTCCCGGGACAAATCAGGACATCTGTGTTACTGACCCTGAGGGAAGGTTTGAGTCTTATCGCACAAGGATTGACATCAGGGCAAGGGGGGAAAACCTTGAGATTACAGCGCCGGATACGATTTTTGCCGGTGATACCGCTTTTATCAAGGTGGTTGTGCGTGACGCCAATGGCGAGCCGGTTAAGCAGGCGGTGTGCCAGTTTGAGGTGGCAAAAGGCAATGGTGAGATGCTGGATGAGGCGTTACTCACCGATACGATTGGTGTTGCGCTCGCCCGTTTTCTCTGCACCAGGGCACACTTTGCCGAGTGGGACACGATTCGCATAAGTTCAGGCATAGCAGATTCTTTGATTGCTATCTATGTGAATCTTCCTGATAGCGGTTTGTTTTCTGGAAGAATTATCGCCTTTCCTAATCCTTTTGGGTACAATCGCAGCACCGCCGAGATTTACTATTATCTCAATCGCTCGAGTGGGATTGACTTTCGCATCTACGACCCGTTTGGTAATGAGGTTGTGCGTTACAAGTTCAAGCAGGGTCAACCCGGAGGGCGTGCCGGGGTTAACAAGGTCATCTGGGATGGACGCAATCGGGAAGGCAGGAGGGTTGCCAGTGGCATTTATGTTGTGCAGATACTTGGGCAGCTTCACACCGGCACCACATTTAAGAGCACATACCGGTTAGGGGTGGTCTGGTGAAAAGGAACAGGCAAAGGTCAAGCTTAAGGTTGAGAATTATTTACCTTACCATATACCTATGCCTTTTCCTGTGTCCAGCCCTGGCATTCGAGGGGGGGCTTCCAGGCGCATTTCTTGATTATGGGTGCGCACCCAGGAGTTTAGGGATGGGAAAGGCGTTTGTGGCTATAGCCGATGATGCCCAGGCTTTGTATTTTAATCCGGGCGGTCTTTTCCAGTTGAACAGTCAGGAGGTTTTAATCTCCCATGCACAACTTTACGGGGCAAGAATGGAGTACCTTGCCTATACTTTACCGACAAGAGAGTTCGGCGGGTTTGGGTTGGGTATATTGAATTTTGGTGCGGAGGGGATAGACTCCCGGACTCCAGAAAACTACCCTTACCAGCCTACATTTTTTTCGGAGAATGCTTTTATTGTTTCCTATGGTTACAATCCTTTTCCAATTGTAGGCTTGGGCGGGACGGTAAAACTACTCTTAAAAAACCTGGCGCAATATGCTGATGTGGGCATTGGTGCTGATTTAGGGCTTCTCCTAAGGGATTTGGGACCGTTCAGTTTTGGTTTGGCGATGCAGAATGTGGTAGAGCCCGTTTTAACCCTTTACAGTGTTTCCGACCGATATCCCCGTACGATCCGTGCTGGCGCAGCGGTGCGGTTTATTGATAATCGGGTAACAATTACGGCGGATTTAACCTCGCCCATTGTTCGCAAGATTGACTCTGGTGGTAAATTAGGTGCATACAAGCTGGACGTTAGGCCTCGCGGTGGGTTGGAGTTTGAGATTCTTCCCGGTGTTCTGATTCAGCGTGCTGGGATTGACCTCAATGAACTCAGTTTTGGCTTAGGAATTCACCAATCCTGGGGTAAGATGTCATTGGGTATTGATTATGCGATTTTAATTCACTACCAATCCACCTTCCAGCTGGCACCGACACACAAACTGGGTTTATCTTTGAATTTTGGCGGCTTCCGGGTGTGGATTGACGGTTTCCCCAAGCTTTTTACTCCGACGCCTGAAGATAAAACAAATGTTCTATGGATGGATGTCCGCTGTCTTTCTCGTGCGCCGGCAAAGCGCTGGCAGGTTATCATTAAAAATTCGTATGGCGAGTTGGTGCGCTCATACAGTGGCTGGGATGCACCACCGCCGCGGCTCTTGTGGGATGGGCTGGACGATGCGGGCAGGTTAGTTCCCGATGGCAGATATTACTACGAGATGGTGGTTGTTGACCAGCGTAACCTTTCGCTAAAATCCAGCGGTTTGTTGACTACGGTTTTCACTCGGGGTCCTCAGGGCAAGATAGAAATTAAATCCAGGAAGCAATGAGTTTAGCAATACTTTTGACAATTCCTTTTGTCCTGACATCACAGGAGACCCGCAGGCTAACTGAAAGATACAACCAAATTCAAGTTTTGATCGCTGATGGTGAATATGAACGGGCGATTAGGCAGCTGCAGGGGCTTATTCGAGAGTTTGGTGAAAGTGAATATGGTGACGAATTACGCTATACCCTTGCTGAATGCCATTTTAACCAGGGTAATTATCAAGCGGCGTTAAAGATATTTCAGTATCTATTTGAGCGCCATCGTTATTCGTATATAAAACCAGAGGCGATGTATGGAGCGGTGCTGACATATATTATGATGGGCAACTTCCGCCAGGCGCAAGTTATCTGCGAGAAGCTGTTAAAGGAGCCGGGTTATGAGAACAACCCGCGTGCTAATTTCGCCCTGGGGATTTTATACTATTTCCAACATTCCTATGAACAGGCACGGGCGAAACTTGAGATGGCAGACCTCCCTGAGGCAAAACTTTATTTGGGCAAGACCTACGCGAAACTTGGCAAACCACTTTTAGCACTTTTGAAATTTAAAGAGGTTAGCGACAGCCATCCCGCTACACCATTAGCAGAGATTGCCCACTTTGAGGCCGGACTGGCACTTTTCTTACATCGGGATTACGATGGTGCTCGGGCAAAGTTTGGGTTCTTTCTTGAGCGGTTTTCCCATTCTCCGTTTGCCGATTACGCTCATTACTTCTTAGCCTGTGCATTAATAGCCCAGAAGGAATATCCGAGCGCAATTGAGCACCTTCTGCCACTTACTCGCGCCTCGAATAACTTCCTTGCAGCCCACGCCAACTACTTCATTGCCTATGCCGAAATGGCGCTGGGTAGACCAGAGCAGGCGGTAGAGCGTTTCCAAAAGGTTCGTTCAAACTACCCCCGCAGTAAGCTGTCAACCTATGCCCACCTCCAACTGGCGCAGGCGATGCTGGCAAGTGCTGATACCGCTCAGGCTATCCTCACCACCAGTCAGTTGGCGAGGATGTTTACCAGTGGCGAACTCTCTGGAGTTGGTTTTTACTTCCTCGGGAGTCTTTACTACCAGACGGGCAATTATGACGATGCTATCAAACAGTTTGAAAAGGTTCTTATCGATTATGGCACTACCGCGTTCCGCGAGCCGGCAGCAGCCATGCTTCTTTTGACCCTAAATACCACCAGTCAGTTTGAAAAGGCAATGGCATTGGGAACGAAACACGTCATTGACTATCCTGATGACACCACTTGCTGGCGGACCCGGACACTTTATTTTCTTGCGGAGGCGTTTTATTACGCTCAGAAGTATAGGGAGGCAGAACAGTATTATCAAGAGAGTTTCCAGCGGAAAAACGATGCTACTACTTTCCATTATGCCCGACTTGGGCGCGCCTATTGCCTCTATCACCTCAACCGCCTATCTGAGGCAACCGATGCCTTTAAAATCCTCCTTACCTCTCAACTTAACGACACATTTTTTACTATCTCTGCCTACCTTGGGTATGGCTATTCTCTTTTTAACAAAAAAGAGTATTTAAAGGCGTTGGATGTATTTGAGGCCTTGACCAATACCTTCCCTGACATTCCCTCTGCCGCAATTCCTGGCTACTTCTATGCTGGATACTGCTATTACCAGTTAAAATATTATGGCCAAGCGGTGGATGCCTGGACCGCATTGATTAATAAATATCCTTCCGGTAACCTCAAGGCAGCAGAAGCGGCTTTTCGCACCGGTGATACCTATTTCAAGGCATTGGAATATGATAAAGCCATTGCCGCCTTTCAATTTGTCATTGAGCGTTATCCTTTTTCTTCATTTGCACCGGCTTCGCAGGCACTCATCGCCCAGTGCTATTACAATCGGCGCCAATTCTTGGATGCCATTCGGGAGTATCAGAAGTTCCTCGACATTTATCCCTCAGACCGGCAGGCGCCAAGTGTGCGTAAGAGTCTGGAGATGGCTTATTATCTCGCCAGTCAGGAGGATACCACTTTGAGACAGGAATTTCTCAAGAGATTTCCCGAGTCGGAGCTGGCAGCAGAAGGGTATTTTAGAAGGGGGAAAGAACTGTTTGATGCGGGTAGATATGATGAGGCGATAATACCACTTCAGCAGGTAGTGGTTAACTCTCCTAATTCGGCGGTTGCTGGTGATGCGCAACTATTGACCGCTGAGGCCTATGCCCAGTTAAAAAGGTGGTATGAGTCAGCCCAGGCGTATCAAAAGTTCCTTGACTATTTCCCTAAACATGACTTAAGGAGTGGCGCCTTTTTCAACCAGGGGGTTGCTTATTTCAATGCCGGTGAATATAACAAGGCACTGTCGTCATTCCAGATGGTTGTTGATTCATTCCCTGCTTCTGAGTATGTTGAGAGTGCCCGAAAGAATTTAGAGCTTTGTCGGCAGCGGCTGGGCGCTACTGGAAGCCAGACGCCCGATTCCCCCGATGTGCCGGCAGAAAAAATCAAGGAGACAAAAGCACAAGGAGATAAATAAATGATACTAGGTCAGAGTCTAATTTCAATCTTTAAGAACAGCGCAGTGATGATGATTTTGCTCATAGCCTCTATTGTTGCCTTAGCGTTAATCATTGAGCGCTTCTGGTATTTCACTAAAAATCGATTTAATGCCAGTAAAGGGCTTCGGGACCTCAGAGAGATCCTTTTTCAGTCCGGTGTTCAACCAGCCTTGGATTGGAGTCGTGAGCAAAAGAACCCGCTGGGTAGACTTTTCACTGTGGCCCTTGATAACATTACGCTTGGGGCTGACGAACTGTCTGATTTACTTTATAGCCTGATACTGGAAGAGCGCATTCGTTATGAACGGCTATTAGGTGGTATGGGTACTCTTGCCAATGCGGCGACACTTTTAGGGCTTTTAGGCACGGTTGTCGGATTGATTGGCGCATTCAGCAATATTGCTGCAACTGGTTCTGGTGGTCCCGCGGTGGTATCAAAAGGCATCGCCGAGGCACTACTTACAACCGCTTTCGGGCTGCTGATTGGCATACCGGTGCTCTTTTTTTATAATTACTTTTCCAAAAAATCTCTGGACCTCACGATGGCTCTGGAAAGCGCATCTGAGCGGCTAATAGTGATTTTAGAGCGTTACAAGGCACAGACCGGAGATGGAGCCAGTCCCGGGGACAACCCCCCGGTTAGAAACGCAACGGTAGGAAAGCCCCGGACTATTGAGGATTCGACCTGGAGGTTCTGAAAATGCGCAGAAGAGGATGGGAACCACGACGCAACCCAAGACTCGTTTTGAATTCCCTTGTGGATATTGCCCTTTCGCTGGTGATTGCCTTTATGGTCTCGATGCCGCTTTTTTTTGAGACGGGGATATTTGTCTCAGCACCCGGCGCCATAAAGGCAGGGGTAAATGAGCCTGGCTCGGATATTAAAGCCAATGTCTATCTGACCAATGACGGCAGGATCCTTTTGAATGAAGCCCAGGTATCATTTGAAAACCTTGCTGAACTTCTGCCCCGACTTCTTCAGCGTAGCATTGAGCGTCGGGTTGTGGTAGCAGCTGAGGATTTGGTAAAATATGAGAGGGTGATGATGGTTTTGGACATAGCAAAACAGGCGGGTGCAGCAGATGTGGCACTTCTCAGAACAAGGAAAGCTAAATGATAAAAGAGGCACCAAATATTGACATTTTACCAATGGCGTGTGTTGGGTTAATACTTGTTTTAGTGATGATGGTGGTTGCACCGATGGTCTTAACCCATAACTCAACGCCGGTTAATGTTCCTGAAACCCATACCGCTGAGCGAAAAACCGAAGATGATGTTACCGTTACCCTGACCACTCAGGGTTTTCTTTACTTTAACGACCAGCCGGTTAAAGATCTTGATGATTTGAAGAATCGGCTTGCCGTTGAGATTGCCAGAGACCCTTATGCGCTCGTTATAATCAGAGCGGATAAAGAATGTTTACACTCGTCCGTTTTGGACATACTTGCCTGTGCGCGACAGGCGGGTGCGCTTCGGATTGCCTGTGCGACTAAAAAGATTAGGGAGAGGTGAGGATGTTTGCGCAACAAAAGACCCACACCCTTGAAATTGCTCTTTTGATATCGGCGGTTTTTCATGTTATGATGATTTTCCTTATTTCCCGTTCCCGAGAGGCGATTGATACTGGATTTGACCTTCAGGAGGTGACATTTATGGATGTGACTTATCGTCCTGAGGTGGCCAAGATAACACGTGCCTCTGGCACAGGTCAGGGTTTAGGTCAAGGCAAAGAACCCCCAGCCTATTTTGGAGGTGGTGCTGAAGAAGAGGCTGTACCCTTTGATATGAGTACTACCCTGGAAAGGTCTCCATCCCAGGCGCGGATAGAACTTGAGCGTTACGAACTCGCCCAAAGCGAGGAAATGGATGTGATACGCCTCGGTGGTAAAGGTTCGGCGCAGACTACGGAGGAGATTTTGTCACAGGCACCAATAGTCTTGGAAAGGAGCGGTGGTGGTTCTGGTGGTGCACTCGGACTGCGCGGAGTTCCTGGTATTCCGCATGCACCTCCTCAGCCGCAACTTTCGCTTGAGCGTCGTGCGGTTGATAAACCAGCCTCTACCCAGATTATAAAAGAGCCGCTTGCTCAACCGCAACCAACCGTTTCCGTTCCGGTTGGCAAAGGGACAAGTTTTCAAATTGCTGGTCCGATTCGAGAGCGCCAAATCCTCAAAAAGGTCAAACCCCGCTATCCCAAATGGGCACTTGACCAACATATCAGTGGCAAGGTAACTGTACGCATCTGGGTTTTGCCTAATGGACAGGTGAAGGGGATTCCTCAGGTTGTTATTAGTTCTGGTTATCCTGACCTTGACCTGGTGGTGGTGGAAGCATTGCAATTGTGGGAGTTTGCACCCCTTGGACCAGGGGTTAAGTCTGAGGAACAGTGGGGGGAAGTCACTTTCATATTCCAATTGGCATGAATGGTTTTTTGTTTATCATTTTTTCGCTAATTTTCGGTCAAACTCCTGAAAGTCAGCCAGCTCCAGGAGAGCATGCATTAGGAGAAGAGTTAATTACTGGTGAAGCAGAGATAGTTATCACTGACCAGAAGTTTTCTCTCGTACCACAGTTTGACCCTTGGATTCCTGTGCAGGAGTTTTTTGGTTCAGAGTCTTATGTGTTTGATGATGAGTTGCTTAAAGCGGTGGATTCGCTTTTGGTTAGTCGTCAGTTTCTTTCCTCTTCGTATCTGCGAGTGCCGGTTGAGCGGACTTTCCTTGCTGGTGATATCCTTGTCTTTCTACCTGAATTTGAAAAAAGAGTGGCAAACTGGGAACTAGTCATTGCCAATTCTCTGGGGGAGACGGTCCGGCACATTAAAGGAAAGGGGCAACCACCAGCAGTAATTACTTGGGATGGACGTACAGATGATGGTGAGCCGATACCTACTGGCGATGTTTACAGTTTTACCTTTAATGCCTATGACGCCCGAGGAAACCAAACTCGTATTCCCTGCGAGCCGATGAAAATCAACGCCGTTAGCTGGGAGGAAAAAAACGAGTGGATTTTATCGATCGTTGCTGATGAGTTGTTTGTGTCCGATGGTGCTACTTTGATTTCTACGGCAGCGCAACGACTGGATGAGATTGCTAATTTCATCAAGGAACACACTAAAAGGGTTGTCCAAGAGGTGGTGGTTTATGTTTATACTGAAAAGGAGAAGCTTAGCTTTGACCGCTGTGCGGTGATGGAGTCAGAAATCGGCAGGCGGCTGGTTTTGCCTAAAGATGTACTTAAGGTTGTACCTAAGTTCATTCCTGGGCTGAAGCCAAAGCAGTCACGGATAGAGATTCACATTGCTAAATGAGCCCAACCTCATTTGCGTTCCTTTTTCCTGGTCAGGGTTCTCAGTATGTGGGAATGGGTGCCGACCTGTATGAAACATTTCCTTCGGCTCGGGATATCTATGACCGCGCGGAAGATATTTTACAACTGCCGATAAAGCGAATCTCCTTTGAAGGTCCTGAGGAGGAGTTGCGTCAGACCCGTTATACCCAGCCTGCGATTCTCACTCATTCCCTGGCCTGCCTTTCGATACTAACCTCTGGCTCCTTCCATCCTACACTTGCCGCGGGACACTCATTAGGTGAATACTCTGCACTTTATGCTGCCGGCTGTTTGGAGTTTGAGAGCGTTTTGAAACTGGTAAAGCGCAGGGCTTTTTTGATGTTTAATGAGGGCGAGAAAAGACCGGGAACAATGGCAGCAATTATCGGAATAGACTCAGCGATTGTGGAGGCGATTTGTGTCGAGGCTGGTGGTGTAGTTGTTCCGGCAAATTACAATGAGCCGAAGCAAACGGTGATATCGGGTGAACCGGAGGCGGTGAAAAGGGCAATGGAACTGGCAAAGGGTCGCGGTGCGCTCAAGGTGGTGCAGTTGCCAGTTTCAGGTGCATTTCACTCGCCGCTCCTTTTTGAATCTGCCCAAGAATTTGCTGAATATTTGCGCTCAATTAAGGTTCATCCACCTCGTTTTCCAGTTGTGATGAATGTTACTGGCAGAATCGCGCAGAGCCCTGATGAGGTGCGAACAAACCTTGAGAAACAGTTAATCTCACCGGTGCAATGGGTGAGAACAATTCGGTCCGCTAAAGAGATTGGTTGCCACAACTTTCTTGAGGTGGGTCCTGGCCAGGTCCTAGCGGGCCTTGTGAGGCGAATAGACCGCGAATTAGTTGTTCGTCCGGCAGGGAAGGCAACCGAATTGAAGGGATTGATGGAAGGAGTTTAGACAATGGACTGGAAAACTTTTCTTACAACTTTTGTTGCGATTTTCCTTGCCGAATTAGGGGACAAGACCCAATTGGCAACGCTCTCGTTTGCCGCAGGTTTCAAATCTTTCTGGGGCGTATTTATCGCCAGTGCCCTGGCGCTGACGGTTTCCTCCCTTTTGGCTGCGCTCCTTGGTTCAAACCTGACAAGGGTCTTTCCTATACGCTGGATTCAGACTGGTGCTGGTGTGCTATTTCTCATTCTCGGTATCCTGCTCTTAATCCGTTCCCTGCGCGGATGAAGATAAAATGCCGACCTGAAGATTTCCAGGTCAGGGAGCTAATCCGGCTTAAACTTCAAAAGACCGGCAGGTATTCAATCTACCGTTTGGAAAAGCGCTACTGGAATACCCTTGATGTTATTCGTGAGGTTGAACGAAGTTACGGACTCAAGGGCTTTTCTCGTGCCGGGCTCAAAGACCGCTACTCATTCACGGTGCAATATCTTTCCTTATTAGGAAAAGGACCTGATAGGATAATCGCACCCAACTACTCCCTTACCCGTATCGGAATGTCAAACGAACCGATTCTTCCGAGGATGGTGATTGGCAACAGGTTTAACATCACCCTCCATGCTCTTCAAGAAAGCGAACTGTCTGCTATTACCACGACACTTCCTGCAATCCGGAGTGACGGTGTTGCCAACTATTATGATGAACAGCGCTTTGGTTCTGCAAGGCATAAACAGGGTTTTATTGCGCGCAAATTAATAGCTGGGCATTACAACGGCGCCCTAAAGCTATTTCTTGCTACCCCAGGGAAGGGTGATGATTCCAAACTCAGAAGGCGCAAAAAGGAACTCTTGGCAAACTGGGGCAACTGGGAAAGATGCCTGAAAATTGTTCCCTTTGAGGGGAAGGCGGCAATTGCCTATCTGGTCAAAAACCCCCGTGATTTTGAGGGTGCAGTAAAGCTCCTTCCTAAGACCCTTCTGGAACTATTTATCGTAGCCTATCAGTCTTGGCTCTGGAATCGGATGCTGTTCAAACTTCTTCAAGAGATGGGTTTAAAAACTATCAGAATCAGATACAACTTGGGTGAGATGGCTTTTTACGAAACCCTCACCTCTCACCAGCAGGACTATTTAACCCATCTTCCCCTGCCGGCTTTAGGACCAAAAGCCCGATTTCCTGATGAGCGGATTGAGCGGATCGCCCAGGAGGTTTTAAAAGAAGAAGGTCTAAATCTAAACCAGTTGAAACTCAGATTCCGCATCAAAGGGCTATTTTTTAAGCCTTATGAGCGCCGAGCAATATTTAAGCCGGTGCAGTTAAAGATGATGGGTCCAGAGCCGGATGAGCTGTACCCGGGCAAAAGCAAGGTTCGCCTTTCATTTATTCTTCCCCCTGGTTCATATGCCACTGTCCTCCTGAAACGCCTCCTTCTCCCACCATCAATTACAGCGCACCCATCCATGCAAAATGCCCCCCAAAAAGTGTAAAATGCAAAATTTTGCCTTTGCCATTCTACCTCTTACCTTTTGCCTTTTTTACCCCTCGCCCCTTTCACCGCCCGGCATTTCCCTTGAACCTCGTTTCAGCTGGTTCACGATGGAGAGTCCTCATTTCTCCATTCACTTCCCTTGTAAGGGTCATTTAACCTCGGAAAGGCTTCAATTTATCACCCAGTTGGCTCAAACTGCTGAGGGGATAAGGCAGACATTTCTAACAAGCGGAATTTCTGTCCCCGTGAGTAAAACCCAACTGGTTGTTGCCGATTACTACGACTACTACAATGGCTATGCCACACCCTTTCCTGACAACACCGTTGTCATTATGCCCTTTACGCCCGGACCGGAAAAGGCAAACAGTGAAGACTGGCTGCGCCTCCTTCTGCTTCACGAATACTCCCATATTGTCCAACTTGACCAGTGCCACGGTCTGCCTCTCATATTAAGGCGCATTTTCGGGAGGGTAATAGTTCCCAATGCGCTTATGCCTCTCTGGCTCATTGAAGGTTATGCGGTTTACAACGAGAGCCGCTTCTCAGGTTTTGGTAGAGAGCGGAGCGCTGAATGGCGTTCAATCCTTTTAACCGCAGCGCAAAAGGGTCGGCTCTTGCCTTTAGACCGCTGCACCAATTACGAACTTCAGCGCTATCCCTCAGCTCTTGCCCCGTATATTTATGGCAGCAGCTTTTTTGCCCATCTCGCTAAGAGAAATGGGGATACCATCTGGGAGGTTTTTAATCGTCAGCATTCAAAACAGCTGCCTTTTTTTGAGAATGTTGCCGCAAAAAGGGTTTTCGGCACCAACTTTGCCGCTCTCTATCAGGAGTGGCAAAACCAACTAATCAGACAAAAAGACTCCCAACTTTCAACCATCACTGAGAAACCAGCACTTAACCAGATTACCTTTGAGGGTTTCAACACCTCCTCACCCATCTGGTCGCGGAATGGAATGGAGATTTACTTTGTCTCGGCATCGGACAGGGAAAGGCGCGCAATCAAGGCGTTCAACCTTGGCACCAACATTTCCACAACCCTTCACGAGGGTGAGGTAACGGGCAGCCTCAGCCTTTCGCCTGATGGCAGGTATCTGGCGTTTGCCGAATTGTTTGTCAAAGGTCAGGGTTATGTTCAGGGCGATATCTTCTTTTATGACCTTTTTCAGGGCAAGGTGAAAAGAATTACCTTTGATGAGCGGGCGCGTGACCCTGACTTTGCTCCAGACCGCCCCGCTGTCATCTATGTCAGCAATGACTCGGGGAAAAGTCGCCTCGTCATTTTAAACTACGAAACCGGGGAAAGGACGGTGTTGGCAGAGATGAGCGGGCTTGACTACTTTCATCAGCCTCGGTTCTCGCCCGAAGGTGGATTAGTAGCGGTCGGTGTTTGGCGGGAGTCCGGCTACGCTGATATCGAAATCATCGACCTGAACCAGGGCTGGGTTATCCCCATAACCCAGGACCGCGCCTGCGACCTTTTTCCCTCTTGGTCGAGAACCGGCAAGGTGCTTTTCTTTGTTTCTGACCGCTCCGGGGTTTACAACCTTTATGCCTTTGCGGTTGAGACCAGAAAACTTTACCGCTGCACCGATGTCCTTGGGGGTGTCTTCCAGCCCGCAGTCTCACCAAATAACAAAAAAATCGCCGTTACCGCACTTGGACCTGAAGGGTATGATATCAATCTGATGGATTTTGTTCCTCGGGAGTGGCAGCCAGCATCTGAGCATTTGGAATTCGGAATTTCACAAGCCCCAGATTGTCCAGTGGATTCTTTCGCATCAGCGGTTTACTATTATAATCCCATGCCCTCGGTTCTACCCAGGTTCTGGCTCCCCTGGCTTACCTTTGATTCAGGAATTGGTCTTGGTATCTTCACAATGGGCTGGGATGTTTTGCGCTTTCACCGGTATCAGGTAGTAGCAACATATCAAGGCAAACAGAGGACGCCGCAGTTAAATTTCTCTTATGAACTGCATCAATACCCTCCTGTTTTTCAATTCACCGGCAACTGGAGTTTTAAAAGGCAAAACAGCCGGCTCGGGGTGGAAATGCCGATTTACCGGACAAGGGATTATCAAGCTTTTGGGATAGGGGCAAACCTCAATCACGATTCACTCTTTTCCCTAATTTTTGACGGTTTCTATCGGTTCAGCAATGCCCGCAGATTCAGATTCTGTGTGGAGCCGGTCCAGGGTAGGAGTTTTGACATCATTGCAATTGCAGAGTCAAGGCAGTTGGTATCCCCGCATAACCGGCTGCGTGCGGTTGTTTCCTGGAAGGAATACCTTGGAAACCCGCCGGCAAACTGGAGTTTAAGCCCCAGGGTGGCAATAGGTGTATCTTATGGCGACAGTTCGCGATTCAACGCCTTTGCGTTTACAAATCAGAACGGACCGTTTGTTGTGCGGGGCTTTACCGATTCCTCCAGGAGCGGGGCAAATATATTGGCAGGTGGGCTGCAGTTCCGGACACCATTTTCCTGGGTTGAGCGGGGTCTGGGTATTGCACCGGTTTTCTTATCCAATATCAACGCCGCTCTCTTCGCTGATGCCGGTATGACTTTTGATGAAATCAGGAGGGGGATAAAGGATTACCGCATCGGGCTCGGAGCGGAGATGGGTTTTGACTTTGTTCTTGCCTATTATGTTCCGGTCCGTTTCAGCGCTGGTCTTGCGCTTGGTCTAAAAAAGCCGGTCACTCATCAGTTTTATATCCAGGTTAAAAGTGAGGTTTTGGAAGGGGTCATGATTAACCCTTTTAATCCAGTTAGGTTCAGCAGGGAATAGCGCCAGCAACAGATTTTCGCTGAAGGAGAGCAGGAGGGGGGTGACCCCCGGGGTGGATTATGAATGGTAACCGCAATATTGTTTAAGTAGATAAGATATAGATAATAAAAGAGTTGGCATAATTGGCTTCTGTGCTTTTGTTTTTGCGCCTCAGTGAATGGTTTTTTTCTGGATTTTGAGGAGGGGAAAATGTATCGTAATGGGCAGGGTAGGTTTTCTTGACTTTTGCAGGTACAGGGTTATGATTAGAGTCTTGAAAAATAAAAGAGAAGAGAGATTAACTTTGTGTCGGGCACGGCTTGATTTTGGCTCGGTGGTGATGTATTTGCGGGATGGGAAGGTCGTTCGGGCAGAACTTAAAAGCGATTTTGAAGGGAAAGGGGACAGAAATCTCGGCAAGAGGATAAGAAGGGTCTGGCGTGAGGGTTTTAATAAAAGCGGATTTCAGTTTGATTTGCAAAACTTAAGCGGTTTTGCCCGGAGGGTTCTTTGGCGCTGTGCACAAATCCCGTTTGGCAGGGTGATGAGTTATGGGGAACTGGCGCGGGCAATAGGTAAACCAGGTGCGGCAAGGGCGGTGGGACAGGTTATGGCGCACAACCCAATCCCTTTGTTTTTCCCCTGCCATCGGGTGGTGGCAAAAAATGGGAGATTGGGCGGTTTTGCTGGCGGTGCAGAGATGAAGATAAGGCTTTTGAGAAGTGAAGGTTGGCAAATTAAGGGTAGAGGGTTCAATGCCCGACTGGTGAAATGAGGGCAGAGGATAAAAATTCGGCGCGGGTGATTGAGAGGCTGGAGGTTGGTCCGCTTTTGACCAACTGCTATATTCTAAAATCCGGTGATGAGATGGTGGTGATTGACCCGGGCGGGGATGCGGAGGCGATTCTTGGACGGGCAGAAAAACTGGGGGGAGTGGTGAAGTTTATTATTAATACCCACGGTCATATTGACCATATTGCGGCAAATGGAGAGGTTGCAGAACATACCAACGCGCCGATTTTGATTCATAAACTGGATGGAGCGATGCTTGTGTCTCCGGATGCAAACCTCTCACTAATGATGGGGATGAGGATTAAATCACCCCAACCCAGCCGGTTTTTAGTTGAGGGTGATGAGATAGTGATTGGGGATGAGACCTTGAAGGTGATTCATACCCCTGGGCACACGCCCGGAAGCATCTGCCTCTTAGGTTCGGATTATGCTTTTACCGGTGATACGCTTTTTCTTGACTCGATTGGCAGGGTGGATTTGCCCGGTGGTTCGGAAATGGAGATGCAGGCGTCACTTGTTCGTCTTCAGGGGCTTTTAAGGAAGGAAACGATGCTCTATCCAGGTCATGGAAATACCGGGACATTTGGGAGGGCGCTCTTAATTAACCCATTTTTAGGGAGCGCCTGGTCTATTTGACTTAGGACCGGAAAATGTCTATTTTTATTATGAGAAATAGGAGGAAATGATGGCTAAGATAAGAGTCGGCATTATCGGCGTAGGTAACTGTGCCAGCAGTTTGGTGCAGGGTGTTCATTATTACCGCAACGCCAAGGAGGATGAGCTTATCCCGGGAATAATGCATGTCAATTTGGGCGGTTATCATATCTCCGACATTGAGTTTGCGGTGGCGATTGATATTGACAAGCGCAAGGTGGGCAAGGACCTTGCCCAGGCGATTTTTACCTATCCCAACAACACCTACAAGTTTACCGATGTCCCGAAGACCGGGGTCAAGGTGATCAGGGGAATGACCCATGACGGTCTGGGTTATTACCTCTCGCAGATAATTGAAAAGGCGCCTGGTCCAACCGCAGACATTGTGAAGGAGTTGAAGGATGCCAAGGTTGATGTGGTGGTGAACTATCTGCCGGTAGGGAGCGAGGAGGCGACTAAGTGGTATGTGGAGCAGGTGTTAAAGGCTGGTTGTGCCTTTGTCAACTGCATTCCCGTCTTCATCGCCTCGCAGAAGTACTGGCACCGTCGGTTCAAGGCGGCGGGTCTGCCGGTGATCGGTGATGACATCAAATCCCAGGTGGGCGCAACCATCGTCCACCGCACCTTGGTTTCCCTGTTCAACGACCGGGGAGTAAAACTGCTGAAGACGATGCAATTGAATGTTGGCGGCAACACCGACTTCTTGAATATGCTGGAGCGTGAGCGTCTGCACTCCAAGAAAATCTCAAAGACCGGTGCGGTGACATCGCTTTTGAAATATGACATCGGTGCCGAGAATGTCCATGTTGGTCCTTCTGACTATGTGCCTTGGCTTGAGGACCGCAAGTGGTGCTATTTGCGGATGGAGGGGCAGACATTCGGCGATGTCCCCTTGAACATTGAACTGAAACTCGAGGTTTGGGATTCGCCCAATTCTGCTGGCGTGGTGATTGATGCGATTCGCTGCGCCAAGCTGGCACTGGATAACGGTCTTGCCGGCAGTATTGTGGCACCCTCCTCTTACTTTATGAAGACCCCGCCGGTTCAGTTTCCTGATGATGTCTGCCGGGAAAAAACCGAGGCATTCATTAGACGCTACGGCAGGAAAAGAAAAGGTTAAGGGTGAGAGGGGTTCTGATAACCTTTGAAGGGGTTGAGGGTTCAGGCAAGACAACCCAGGCGCAGCTCTTGGTCGAGTATTTAAGGGGTAAGGGGGTGGAGGCGATTTTTACCCGTGAGCCCGGGGGCACAGAAATCGGCGAGCGGGTACGGGAGATTGTCCTTGACCCCAAAATAGAGAGGATGGATGCCCTTGCTGAACTTTTCCTCTATCTTGCCAGTCGGACTCAACTTGTTCGGGAAAAACTTATGCCTGCACTTGCCGCGGGCAAGGTTGTTGTCTCTGACCGGTTTACTGACTCATCAGTTGCGTATCAGGGTTACGGTCGGGGCTTGGGTGAGCGGCTGGTTTCGCGGTTGAATAAAATTGCTACCCGGGGGCTTAAGCCTGACCTGACGGTTTTTATTGATGTTCCGGTTGGGGTCGGCTCTAAGCGGAAACAGGGAAAGCCTGACAGACTGGAAAAGGAAAGAGAGGAGTTTCACCGGTTGGTGCGTGCCGGGTATCTTAAAATTGCCCAGCGGGCAAAAGGCAGAATAAAGATAGTCAATGGCGAGAGGACGAAAGAAGAGATTCAGTCTGAAATTGGTTCGCTGGTGGAAGGTTTCTTAGAAAGAAAGGGGGTTTTGCGAAAATGAAGCGGCGAATAGTAACTGTGGCCCTCGTGGTGCTTGCCGCGCTTGTCGGTTTATTTGTCGGGAGGTTATTTGCCCAGCGCGGGACAAATCTGGCTGAGAGTCTGAATGTTTTCGGTAGGGTCGTAGGGATTGTTATCAACACCTATGTGGAGCCAGTCGACAGCGGGAAACTTGTCCAGGAGGCAATTAAAGGGCTCTTGAATGCCCTTGACCCCTATTCCGAGTTTTTAGACGAAAAGGATTATAAGGAGCTAAGGATTAAAACCGAGGCGCAATTCGGGGGCATTGGTATCCATATTGGCATGGTGGAGGATGAGTTAACTGTGATTGCGCCGATTGAAGGGACACCAGCAGCGCGTGCCGGCATCAGGGCGGGAGACCGGATCGCCGAGATCGAAGGCAAATCCACTAAGGGCTTCACCACTGAGGATGCGGTAAAACTGCTTCGTGGTGAACCTGGAACAAAAGTCAAGATAAAAATTGCCCGTCCGGGTGTTAAGGAGCTGATCCCATTTGAATTGACCCGGGCGATAATTAACATTAAGGCTGTTCCGTACTCAGGAATGGTGACAAAGGACATCGCCTATATCCGCCTTGCGGATGTTTCCCGTGTCGCCTCTAAAGAGGTCCGGCGGGCGATGGATTCGCTTTTTGGATTAGGTGCAAAGAAGCTCATCTTTGACTTACGGTATAATGGGGGTGGGCTTTTGCAGGAAGGGAAAGAGGTTGCAGATTTATTCCTCGGTCCAGGCAAACTGATTGTCAAAACCAAAGGCAGAGCTCCGGGCACGGCTCAGGATTTTGTGGCGGAAACGGAAGACCCTTACGGCGACTATCCCCTTGTTGTTCTTGTCAATCGTGGCAGCGCTTCAGCCGCAGAGATTGTTGCCGGCGCGCTCCAGGACTGGGAAAGGGCGGTAATTATCGGGGACACCACATTTGGCAAGGGCTCGGTGCAGACGATTCATCAGTTAGGGCCGGAAATCGGTATGAAATTAACCACCGCTTACTGGTATACACCGAGTGGCAGATGCATCAACAGACCCCGTGAAAAGAGTAGTGTGGTATTAAGGGACACGAGTGCTATTGTGAAAAAGAGCTATCATACCCTTGGTTCCTTACATCGTGCCCTGTACGGTGGTGGTGGTATTGCCCCCGACATCTATGTTGAGCCAGAGAGAATAACCGGACTTGCTGCCCGAATACCAGGTTCCGCCTTCTTTGACTTTGCGACCGAGTATGCAAATTCCCATCCTGACCTGACAATGGATTTCAAGGCGGATAAAAACATCCTCGGGCAGTTTCGGAACTATCTGCGTACAAAGAAGAAGATTGAATTCACCGATGCTGAGTTTGACTCCTGTGAGGCTAACTTGGCGCAGATGATTGAGATTGAAATCGGTGGGAAGATTGATGGTTTGCACGGGGAGTATCAGATGAGACTCCGCCGAGACCCCGAGGTTAAAAGGGCGATTGAGGTCTTAGACCGAGCCCGTTCAACCGCAGATATTTTGAAGGGACTGTAGGCAAAGCGCTAATGCCAGAACTGCCTGAGGTTGAGACAATTCGCCGTCACCTTCTTCCAATTGTAACAAACCGGGTGATTGTTGATGTGGTAATTAGGCGCCAGGATATTGTGGGATTTCCTTCGGTGCGAGAGTTCAAGTACCAGATTAAAGGGCACCGAATAGCAAAGATCGGGCGCAAAGGTAAGTATCTACTTTTTTCCCTCACGCAGGG
>JBDRUF010000018.1 GCA_039801245.1 candidate division WOR-3 bacterium | reverse complement strand
AACATTTCTCATCGTTATCGGTTTAGGTTTTGCCGGTGAGTTTCTTGCCATTGTCCCTGATGTCCAGCCAGAACAATTAAAGGATTTGTTCAATGTTGTTGGCGTTACCGGCAATGGTGTCCTTGTCATTGGTTCAGAACAGGATGAGCCCGTTCTTAACAACTTGAATGGCAGAATCCTTGATTACAACCCGAGAGATAAAATTTATTATCAGGTTCATCTCTTTGACTGGGCGAAAAGAGAACAACTTGCCCAAATCAGCCAGATTCTTGATTTTGACGGCGATGAGTATCTTGTTGCGGTTAAACCAGAAAATGTTGAAAAGTTGCTGAGCCTCAGGGTAATGCTCGCAAGAATCACTCTCCAGCCCTGGGTTTTCAAACCGGTTAAGTTTGAACCGCCACTGGTATTTTCCAACCCTTTGATTGAGCAGATGGTCGGTGCGGTCTCTCCCGATTCAGTTCTTTCCTATGTCAACCGGCTCCAGCGGTATCGCACCCGCTACTCAACCTCTGACTCCTGCCGCGCAGCAGCCGAATGGATTCGCCAGAAGTTCATCAACTATGGCTGCGACTCGGTCTATTTTCAGTATCACACCACCGGCCATGCACCCAATGTCATTGGCATCAGATATGGCACCTCTGGTCAGCGTAACCCCTATGCTATCATCTGCGGACACTTTGACTCCTATGCGTCCAGCAACGCACCTGGTGCTGATGACAACGCCTCTGGCACCGCAGCGGTTATTGAGGCGGCAAGGGTTACCCAGGGCTATCTCTTTACCTATGACTTGCGGTTCATCGCCTTTTCCGGAGAGGAGTTCGGACTGTATGGCAGCGAATACTATGCTGGTCAGGCACGCTCTCAGGGCGACTCCATCCTTGGTGTTTTGAACTTTGATATGATTGGCTATGTTGATGCCGAGCCGGAAAACCTTGATGTTATGGGCAAGATTAACAACCCGCCCTGCGAGCCATTTGTTAACTGGTTTACCGCGATTGCCGACACCTATACCACCCTGCCGATTTACAAGCGGATGGTCAATGACAACCAGAACTCTGACCACGGTCCATTCTGGAACAACGGCTACTTAGCCTTTTGTGGTATTGAGGACTTCTGGCCGGTCAACCCCTATTACCACACACCCGGAGACTCCATTGGCGCCGGTTATAACAACAACGACTTCTGCACCGAGGTAACAAAGGCGGGCGTTGCCGGGCTGGCAACTTTGGCTCAGCCCCTGCCATTGAATATGCCTTTACTTGGACTCCTTCGCATCCGGATTGATGACTTTGGCGGCAACAACTTCTGGGACCCAGGTGAAAGCATTGCGGTCTACTTGACGCTCAAAAACTTCGGCACGGTTGCTGGGCACAATGTCTCTGCCCTTCTGTCAACAACCGACACCTTTGTCACCACCCTTCAGGACTCATCCCTGTTTGGCGACATCCCCGGTGGTGACACCGCAATCTGTTCAACCCCCTATCTTTTGCTCTCTTCAACCCAAACCCCGCGCGAACACCAGGCAGGTTTCAGCCTGACCATCTTTGCTGATGAAAGCACCTATCAGACCTCCTTCAACATCCAGATCGGTCAGTATCTCATCACCGACCCGATTCCTGATGGACCGCGCTGGCCACCGCTTTACTGGGCTTATGACGACATTGACACCGGCTATACCGAGCATCCGGTTTTTGAATGGATTGAGATTAATACCGTTGGCACAAGATTAACATTTCCCCATAATGACAGCGTCAAGGTTATTGCCCTGCCCGAAGGGTTCGGACCCTTCCGCTTCTATGGACAGGAGTATGACTCCCTCTCCATCTCGGCTGATGGCTGGCTCTGCCCGGGCTTTTACCGCCAACCCCGCTACACCAATCAGCCCCTGCCGAGTTCCCAGACCCCTCCTGGTGTTATCTGCGTCAACTGGGACGACCTCTATCCTGACTACAACAACACCGGCTTTGTCTACTGGTATTATGACACCTCCGGGCACCGCCTGATTGTTGAATACGACAGCGTCTGCTATTACAATCCCCGCGCGCTCAGGGACAAGTTTCAGGTGATAATCTATGACACCACCATCACCACCCCGACCGGTGACAATGTGATTGTCTTTCAGTATCTCACCGCTAACGGCTACACAAGTTCAACTGTTGGCATCCAGGACCAGACCCGCCAGATTGCAATCCAGTGCCTATATAACGGCTCCTATGCCCATGGTGCCGCACCAATCGCCCCGCAAAGGGCGATCAAGTTCACCACTGTTGAACCATTAACCGGAATTGCCGCTCCCCAACCCAAACTCCTACCCAAACCGGTTGTTGTTTTACCCAATCCTGCCCGTGCCTTTGCTGAAATCAGGCTCTCACCAACCCTGACACCAGCCAAAATCAGCCTTTATGACCGCGCCGGTCGCCTGATGAAAACGCTACCGTTCCCGCGCGGAAAGGGCTCGCTCTATCTTGACTGCCGCAATCTTGAGTCCGGGGTTTACTTTATTAAAACCAACAGCACCAGTTCACCGGTAAAACTGCTGGTGGTGCATTAATCAGGGCTTTCGCCAATTATTTAGCGGCTGATTATCAGCCGCTGGTATTTCCTTTGCCCGTTTGCCACAAATTCAACCTGATAGCAGCCTGGTGTTAACCCGCGCACATCAACTACCATCTCATTACCGCTACTCATCCCCTGCCAAACCCTTCTGCCCAAAGCATCAAACAGCGCCACCCTGCCAAAATCCTTTCCGGTAGAAACCCGCACCTGCCCTGTTGCCGGATTAGGGGCAATATGCAACACCCTCAGCCCTTTTTCCTTTAACTCGCTCACCCCGGTGGGGAAAACCCAGGCATAACAGGCAGCGCCATTTGTTCCGGCAATAAGACGCAGCTCATCCTCGCGGGCAAACTCCAGCGCGGTCACCTTTGTGCAGCCAAGCCCCTGATTCATCTCATCCCAGGAGTTGCCACCGTCCTCAGAAATCAAGACCCCGAAATCACCACCAACGATGACCGTATCCGCACTAAAAGGATAAACCCTCACCGCGCGTAACCCCCGCTCTTCCCGCAAAAGGTTCCAGTCAACACCACCATTGGTTGTCAGATAAACACCACCGCTGGTTGCGGCAAAAACCCGGTTCGGGTCAAAAGGATGAACCGCCAGACCAAAGACCGTTTCCGCTGGTGAACCAGGGGTTCTTGTCCAGTTCAAACCGCTGTCTGTTGAGCGATATACCGCACCTGAGCCACCAACCTCGCCACCAGCATAAACGATTTGTGTCTGTGAAGGTGCTACCGCAAGGGAATAACAGAAACCTGATGTTGAGCCGGAAAGGTTGCATCTTGTCCAGTTGGTGCCGCCATCGGTTGAATAGGAGACAACAAAAGACAAGTTGGTCTGGGTTGAAGGACCTCTGCCACCGGTGAGAATCAAATCCAAATTGTCAGGATGGACGATGCAACAGCCGCCATCATCATAATAGCTGTCAATCTGTGTCCAGACGGACCCGCCGTCCGTGCTCTTAAAGAGCTCAGAGGAGCCTCAACCCTTGCCTTCAAGCGCATAAAGGACATCCACGCCGGCATTGGGTGCGATTCCGATGCCACAGATATTGCCGCAGGCAAGGAAATCCTCACACCTCTGCCAGGTGTTGCCACCATCAAGAGACTTATAGACCCCGTTCTCGTAAAACTCAAGATAAACCCGGCTGGAATCAACCGGGCTCACGCTGATTGTCGAGATGTGGGCAAAACGCAGACCTGAATGCCTTTCTGACCAGTTATTAGCACCATCAACCGTCCGAAAAACACCACGGGTATTATTGACATAGGCAACAAGCGGGACATTCGGGTCTGAGCAGAAGCCGCTCCCTTTATCAAGAACAATTCCGGGCTGTGCCAAACTCCAACTCGCACCTGAATCGGTGGAGACAAAAACCGCACTCGCCCTTGTTGTCTCATTATAACCTATAGCATAACCTCTTGCCCCATCAGTCAGAGGAAAGTCAACCATTATCGCCTGCGGCACCTCCACCTGGTACCAGTTTTCACCTTCATCGGTTGTCCGATAGGCACCTGCTGATGTGGCGGCAAGGACAATACTGCTGTTATCCGGATTTACCGAAATCATCTGGACTGTTGAATTCTCCGGTAGACCCGAACCCCGCAACTCCCAGCTTGTGCCACCATCCTCTGAGCGATAAACCCTCGCGCCGTTACACCCGAGCCAGACCAAATCACTTCTATTCGGGTCAAAAGCCAGGCTAAAAGCCTGAATTGAAATTGCCTGGGAATCAGGAATGACCCTGAACCAGTTTTCACCGTAATCGGTGGAGACAAAAACCACAGGCACAGGATTGCCGCCAATAACCTCAGAACCGCAGGCAAAAACCCTGCCCTCAATATGCGGGTCAGGTTTCAGCGCATAGGCAAACCGGCTAAGGGGACGGCTGTTCCAGGTTTCGCCCCCATCAGTTGAAAACAAGAACAGACCAGAACGACCAAGCGCATAAACCCTCCTTGGCTGATGATGGTCAATTGCCAGACACAAGGGATAGAGACCACCAAACCTGCCTGCAACCTGCCAGTTTGCACCGCTGTCCTCAGAAACATAAACATTGGGTGTATCAGGATAGGTATAGGGAATTGCCAGAAGCCTGCTGGAGTTGTTCGGGTCAATTGCCAGCGCCATAACATTGCCACCATCCGGACCAATTGAGACCCATTCTCCTGAACCAATGGTTGCCAATCCGGCAAAAACAAACACGAGAAAAGCCTTCATAAGCTCCTCCTGGTTAAGTTCACATTTAGGAGATTATAGAACTTCAAAACCAATCGTCAACGCCAACACCTTCTATTATTAAGAGCCGAAAATTGGCAAAGATTAACGCGGGATTTTCTGATTTAACCTGTCCAAACTGATAAGTTTCGGTTTGGCAAAGGCTTGAGAACCCGCTTCCTCTTTATTTTTCATAGCGAGGGCAGGTCCTCCCCACCACCCCCTTATCTGCACCATTTTCAAACCTGTTGCCCGATTAAAACTTTTGCCTTCCTGAGGGTTCTGCCCCTTACCTTAACCTTCAACTGAATAAGACCATTTCAGAACCGCTTGACCTGAAACTGTCCTGTCCTATAATCGCTCCAACACCGTCAGATGAATACCAAAGCCCTGCCTTTCCTTCTTCTCTGCACTCTCAGTTTGAATGCCCAGGTCCTTGAGAAAACCATCCTTTTGCCCGATTCCCTTGGCGGAATGGTTAACCCGCGCTGTTGCGCCTATAACCAGATAAACAACCGGCTCTATGTTGCCGGTCAGGATGGCGAGGCAACCATTGTTATTGACTGCGCCAACAATCGGGTTTTGACCGCAATAGAAAAATAAAAAGGGCGGCAGGTTTTTGCCTTCCGCCCCTTATTCCTTTTGTCTTTTTACCTTGTCCTGACCATCTTTCTGGTCAAAACCTTTTCAGCGGTTGTCAGCCGCAGATAGAAAACACCGTAACCAAGATTATGCCCGCGCTCATCGGTTCCGTTCCAGAACACCTGATGAAAACCGGCAGCCTTCTCACCCGCAACCACCGTCTTTACCAGTTCGCCGGTAACCGAGAATATCTGCACCTTCACCCCTGTCTGAACAGGCAAGCCATAACGAATGGCAACCCTGTTGGTAAACGGATTGGGCTGAGTCGGTTCAAGCAAAAGCCGCCTGGGCAGATTCTTGCCTTCGGCAACCCCGCTAACCGGCACAACCTCAAAACTGTCAACCGCAAGGTCATTGGTTGTGTTCATATCACCAAAAAGCATCGTTGTGCACCGGCTCGCATAGGTGCCGATGACCAGAGCCTCCCAGTCAAGAAAGTTCAGTGTCTCTGCCGCACCCGCATTTATGAAGATTGACTGGGTATCAGCATAATCCGGCTCAATCGCAAAAACCACTGATAGACTCTCATCCTCGGTCCCGAAGTTCTGAACCAAAACCTGCGGCGTCACGATTGTGCCCGAATCAATCTCACCGACCGGTGCCAGAATCGCACTCACCCCGACATCAGCCATAAATGAACTAAAGCTGACATCACCGGTAATAGTCCAGGCAAAAGGCTGGCGCCTGCTCGTAGCGACATTGCGCGCCCAGACCCTTATTGCCCAGAGCCCGGAATCAGGCGCATTGACCCGGCAGCACTCCTCAACATTGATTGAATCCCAGCCGGTTGGGTTCTCAATTGACTGACCGCTTGAGTATTTGTTGCCGTGATAGGAAACGCCGGCAGGTGAAATCAACTCCAAATCAAGATTATTTACCAGTGTGGGATTGGCATTGGGCGCAGCCGCGGTGTCGGTCCACACTAAAGCGACCCTCAGCGGAATTGCCGAATTTACCTGAAAATACTCCATCTTGTATTCACCAGTAGCAAGACCAAAGGTATCATCCTTTAATAAAAGCCGCCTGGTATCGCCAGCAAAATAGAGCACCGAATCAACATCAATCCTGCCCCAGCCAATGTTATTGTCCGGCGGGGTATAGGAGCCGATGTTCGGGTCAGCAGATGCGATTGCCATTGAACGCAAGAGCGCTGCCGAAATATAATCAAGCCGGTTCTCCTCAACCGGTTCACCAGTTGGATAATAACCCTCCTGCAGATAACAGCGCATCAGACCCACCGCACCTGAAACTGCGGGCGTTGCCATTGATGTCCCGCTCATCGATGAATAGGTATTTGTCCCGGTTCGTGTCGCCGAATAGAGCGACTCACCAGGCGCCATTATTGTCGGCTTCAGCCTGCCATCCTGTGTTGGACCCCGGCTGGAAAAACTGGCAATCGCATTTGACGAGGTGCCATTCCTGGTTGCACCCACTGTCAGCACATTCTTGGCAATTCCGGGGTTGCGGATGCGCCTGGCTGAGTACTCGTTACCTGCTGCCATAATATTCAAAAAATCCTTATACGCCCAGGCAAATGCATCGGTTGAAGCATCCTGAATCAGATATGTCCCGCTCGTGTTTCCCCATCCCCAGGAGCCGGAATGCTGCCTTATCGGGCGCAGCGAATCGGGCAAACCCCTGCCAAAATAGACCGTATCCCAGACCGTCCAAAGGTCATTAGGGACAACAAAACTGCTGCCATTGGTGACATCAACAAAATAGAGCCTGCCCTTGATTGCCATCCCGTCATAAAAACTGCTGCCGCCGGTTATTGAGTCATCTCCGGCAACCGTCCCATTAACATGGGAACCGTGATACTGCCCTTCGCTCGCATCCGCAGTGCCATATTTCTTATAGGCAACAACCTTGCGGTGTTCGGGCCAGACACCAGGCGGTGTTACGCTCATTGAATCATCCCGAAACATATCATGCCCCATATTTAACCCGGTATCGGTTGTTGACATTATTACCCCCTGGCCACGCACACCATTAAGCCAGGCAGGACGGGCTGCAAGTGATGTATCCGGCGGTGCGCTTGAACTCCAGCCAGATTGGGTTACCCACTGGCACTTATTGTTGGCGGTGGTCGGCTCGGTCCGTTCCTGAATCCAGAACGCCTCGGGTCTGCGCGCAATCGCCGCAATCGCCCAGGTGCTGACCGTTGCCTCAATTACCGTGCCAAAAGGGCTGGTGGTGGTATTGATAACCTTCCCCCCCTGACCTGTGATAACCGCCTTTATTGGCTCCGGCTCCTCACCTGGAGTAATAAGGATGGCAATATCTTTAATGCCGTTACCCTCAAGCAGTTCTGCCTGAACCTTATAAGCCGGCTGGAATATCCCTATCCAGTTAACAAAAGGCAAACCGGCAACCTGCTCCCTGTCTTGCGGACTCAATCTCGCGATTGTGGCATAATTGGGCAGATAACCAATGGTTTTGATGCCCAGCCGTTCCAGCTCTCTGAACCAGCGCCTTTGAATTGGACCTGTAAACTGAACGATATAATAAACCGCCTCCCCATCTTCGGGCTCAAGCCTGAAATCAGCCGGGACAACCGGCTCACCATAACGGGTATCAATAAAAAAACCGTTGCTGAAACTGATACGGTTGATTTCCTCACCGGTTACGGGCATAAACCTGTGTGCCGGTCCCATATTGTAATGGTTCTTTACACCGGCAGAAAGAACAGCTACCGCCAGCATTAGAAAAAGGCTGGCACGACCGATAAAACTATTCAAAAGACCTCCTTTTATTATAACCTTATATAATACCAGAAAAATTACCCCGGTCAAAAATAAAACTTTCTGAAAAGAAAAGATTGACAGGGAATTTTGAACCGCTAAAATGCCACTATGGAAAAGCTCCAGGTTTGGGTTAACCTGACCCGACGGAACAAGGCATTGAGCCTTGCCATTCCCCTCCACTATATATATATTGGGGGTGCGGTTCTCCTCGGCTTTCTCTTTTTCAGCGGCACCATCAGCCGATTTGTTTTTAACCGTTTTACCAACCAGGGGATGCTCAACCGGTTGATTGCGGAAAACTCGGTCCTAAACCAGAAACTTTCTGCCTATGCTGCCGCAGTGGACAGTTTCCGCCAGTTCCTTGCCTTTACCGAGCAGATGGACAACCGGCTCAGGGCAGCGGTAAATTTAAGCCTGGTGCCTGGGGATGTCCGCAGGATGGGAATTGGCGGCACCCAGCCTTTAAGCGTCGCACCCGAGATTGATGAACTTCTGCGCCGGGCAAAATTTGCCCAGAACTCCCTTTTGGAAATTGAGCGAACCGCCAGCCAGGAGCAGGTCCGCCTGCGCCATCTCCCCTCAATCTGGCCGGTTCAGGGCTGGGTAACTTCAGGGTATGGCTATCGCCAGAACCCGTTTACCGGCAGGCGCGAAATCCACGAGGGGATGGATATTGTTGCCCCTCCTGGAACCCCGATTGTTGCCCCGGCTGATGGCAGGGTTGTTTATTCCGGCTGGAAACCGGGTTTTGGCAGAACTGTGGAGATTGACCATGGCTATGGCATCCACACCTTTTTTGGACATTGCCGGACTTTAAGGGTGGGTGTTGGCAAACAGGTTAAAAGGGGTGAGATTATTGCCACTGTTGGTGCCACCGGTCAGGCAACCGGCAACCACCTCCATTACGGGATCAAGGTCAACGGCAACTGGGTAAACCCTGCAGATTATATCCTTTCCGGCAGAGCCAGATAAAACCCTTTTATCTCTTAACCAAAACAACCGGCATCTTTGCCCTGATTCTATCACCCTTATACCTGCAATCCAAAACAATGCAATAAAATCCACTAGGTGCAAGCGCCCCATTATCCCTTCTGCCGTTCCAGTAGACCGTGCCTTTACAAAAATCACCATAGTTAAGGTTCTCAACCAAGGTTCTCACCACCCTGCCCTTAAGGTCAAAGACCCTTATTGTTAATCTGCCCCTGGGCTCAGGCAGGGAATAAAATATCGGCAGGCTGTCCTCAAACCCATCATCATCAGGGGTGAAACTGCTAAATCCAAGGCTCAAAACCCCCTTTTGACCTCCAGGCACAATTACAACCCTTGCCCGATTGTTCATTGTATCTTTATCCAGAGGCACAATCACCTTAACCCAAAGTTCTTTCTCCATCCTCGGCACCACCCCACTGAAAATGAGGGTTGTCTCCCTCTGCGCCCCTATCTCCGGCAATCCTGTGCGCAAAAATGTATCAGCCTCACCAAACCAGCATCTTATCTCACCTGCCGGACTCGGAATAAAACTGCTGTTTTTAAGATTAACCCCGAAATTGAATAAATTGCCCGGCTCAGGCACAACCGAATCAATAACAAATAGACCTGCTAACACCACATCAATCACCGTTAGAATACCATTTTGCCTTCCTGGTGTTGAACCCGAACCTTCAGGACAGACTGCCCAGTTCTCCTTGATATCAGGACCAGAAAGTTCAATCCGCTCCCAGGAAAAGCCATCACCCGCACTATAAGGAAAACTGTCACCTGCATCCCCTGGCGTGCCAAATGTGGAACTGTCACCATAAATTGAAAAGACTATTACCGGGTCATTGTTTGCCAAACCGTTGCCAATCGTGGTATTACCAACAGTCAAAATCAGGCAGGAGTCGCCAAACCGGTAGGGCTGAACAAAACCTCCCTGCGCATCAGGGTCGGTGTATTCCGGGTCAAGGATAACCGCATAACCGCCGGGTTTGAGCCAGGTATTATTTATAATGACATTGGGGTTTTTCTCAAGGATTGTTGAGTCCTGCCACGCGCAGATAAAATCAACCGCATCGCCATCACCTATCCGGTAGTTATAAAGGTCAATCGCCTCCCTTCCCGCATTATACAGCTCCACAAACTCATTTCTGTCTTCAGGCATATGCGCCCCACTTAAACCCTTTGGATTTGCCATCACCTCAGAGATGACAACCCCTTTTGCCGAAAAGACAACCGCCATCAACAGAAGATTTAACATCTAACCGCGGTTAAAGAATCGGCAGATACCTCTTGATTTCAAACTCGGTAACCTGTGCCTTGTACTCCTCCCATTCCTGCCTCTTGTTCCGCAGAAAGAAGTTGAAGAGTTCATCACCAAGGGTTGTCCGCACCAGTTCGCTTTTCTCGGCAAGCCCAATCGCTTCAGAAAGGTCCTTGGGCAGGCAGGTGATGTTCGCCTCCCTCCTTTCCTCATCGGTCATCCGGTAGATGTTGTTTGTTGTCGGCGGCGGTAAAGCCATCTTTGTTTCCACCCCTTTAAGTCCGCTGGCGACAATTAACGCCAGTGCCAGATAGGGGTTGCAGGCAGGGTCAGGGGAGCGAAACTCAACCCTTGCCGCATCCGGACGGCTCCTTGAAAATGCCGGCACCCTTACCAGCGCGCTGCGGTTCATCCTTGCCCAGGACACATAAACCGGCGCCTCATAACCCGGCACAAGCCGCTTATAGGAGTTGACCCATTGATTTGTTACCGCGGTAATCTCCGGCGCATACCGCAAAAGCCCGGCAATGAAATGCCGGCAAATTGGCGAAAGGTTCATCTCATCGCTCGCCGAGAAAAAACTGTTTTTACCATTCTTGAAAAGGGAGAGGTGGATGTGCATACCCGAGCCGTTAATCCCGAAAACCGGCTTGGGCATAAAACTGCAATAGACATTGTGCTCCCGCGCTATCTGCCGGGCAACAAAGCGGCAGGTTATCACATTGTCCGCCATCCTCAAGGCATCGGTATAGCGCAAATCAAACTCATGCTGGCTGGGCGAAACCTCATGATGACCGCACTCCACCACAATCCCAAAACTCTCTAAGGCCGCAATCGTTGCCTCCCGCACCTCCTCAGAAACCGCGCTCGGCGTCAGATCAAAATAGCCACCCGAATCCAATAGTTGCGGCGCCTCTGAACCCTTAAAATAAAAACACTCAAGTTCGCAACCGGCATAAACCGAAAAGCCCATTTTCTCTGCCCTTTTCAAGACCTTCCGCAAAACCTCCCTCGGGTCAAAAGGCACCGGTCTCCCGTTCGGAAAAAGCACCGAACAGAAAACCCTGCCTGCCCGCTTCTCCTGAATTTTCCAGGGCAGAATGGCAAAGGTGTCAGGCTCAGGCATGATGACCATATCCGACTCCTCAACCCTCGCAAAACCCTCAATTGAAGAGCCGTCAAAACCCAGACCGTGCCGGAAAGCCCGCTCCATCTCCGAACTGGAAATCGTGATCCCCTTCAAAAAGCCCAACACATCGGTAAACCACAACTGCAAAAACCCTATCTTCTCCCTCCTTATCCGCTCAAAAAAACTCTCCTTTGGCTTAGCCATTATCACCTCCGCTTAAAATCTTAAACTGAAAACTCATCACAATGACCAGAAATCTAATCAAACCCCATCCCAAGTCAACAAATCTAACACCAACCAAAATACCGCCCAAAACAAACCTGCCAACCTTCCCTCAACCCAGACCGAAAACCGAAACCACATCCGGGGTGGTGGAGTGGACCAACCCTTTCAACTATAAGCCAAAAACCATAAACTCCCTAACCCATTTCTAATCCGTGCCTTAAACCACTCCTCCCCAATCTTCCGCAAAATCCCCTGTTAATTTCCTCAAAATTCCGGCTCTTAATGAATAGAAAGAGTATGGATTTTGCACCAAGATTTCTGCTTGACACATATCAGGAGTATGATACATTGTAAACTGAAAGGCGATGCTAAAGAAGGATAAAAATGCCCAGCCAACTTAACGCAATATTTGATGATGAGAAACTTGTTGAGAAGATAAAAAGGCGCTTGCCCTACCTTTTCCAACTTGCCGAAGTGGAAAGTTCCCGAGCCGGCAGGACAGGGATGGAGGTTGGCTCCTTGCGCGAAAGAATCATCGTCGCTTTACTTATCTACAAATTCGGCGAGGAGAATGTTGAGACCGAGGTTCCCATCACCCAGCCGGAGGTGGATGTGAAATTGTTTGGTCAACCAGTCTCAATAAAAACAATTACCGGCAAATCCCTTGGTGGGGTTAAACTGATATGGACAGTCGATGCTCAGAAGGCAGCAGAATTCCGTGAATCATATTACCCTCACTGTGATATGCTCCTAATTCAAATAAACTGGAATGATACTGGGGGATTTTATTATATTCCATTGGAGGCACAGGAGCGACTCTTTTATAGAATAGGAAAGGAGAACTACATAAAACTTCCAAAGCCGGGGACAAATCCACGGGGAGTAGAAATTACAAAAGAGGCGCTATCAGATTTAGTTGCCGATAACCTAACCCGAAGTATCACGGTGAATTGGCAAAGGACCAAAATTGAATTCAACTCATATAAGAGATGGGTTGATTATTGGAGGGAAGAATAGGAAAAATAATTGGATTAAACTGGAAAGATAAAGTGGGCGCCATAAAAATTATACCTGTTGTATTGGGTGAAGGAATTTAGGCGATAAAGATGGGTTTGCCAAAAAACGAATATTTAGTCCTTTTCTTACTGGGCAAAAGAAGGGGAATTTAAGATGATGCGCCCCGGCAGAAGAGAAGGCACAAAGACCAGCAGTTTTGGTTCACCAGGACGAATCGGGCATGATTCCAGCCGTTTTTACCGTAGCCGTTTATATGAAGGTCTGCCTAAGGAACATAGGGTTAAATATGTTGAAAATCCGATACCCCCAGAATATCTGGACCGAATATTCTGCAAGTCAAGCGAAGATATGTCAGAACTGCCCGATTGCAGCGTCCATTTGATGGTAACTTCACCTCCGTATAATGTCGGGAAGGAATACGATGAGAATCTGACTTTGCAGGAATACCGAGATTTTTTAAAGCGTGTTTGGAAGGAGGTTTACCGGGTTCTGGTTCCTGGTGGACGGTTATGTTTGAATATCGCCAATCTGGGAAGAAGACCATACATTCCGCTTGAGGCATTTCTAACCGAAGATTTGCTTGAACTGGGCTTCCTTATGAGAGGTCAGGTTATCTGGAACAAGGACACCAGCGCCAGCCCTTCAACCGCCTGGGGCAGTTGGCTTTCTGCCCAAAATCCCACATTAAGAGACATTCACGAATACATCCTCATATTTTCCAAAGGGGCATTTACCAGAAAAACCGTAGGGAGAAAAAGCACCATCACCAGAGAGGAGTTTCTGGAACTAACCAAAAGCGTCTGGACATTCCCAGCGGTATCAGCCAAAAAGGTCGGGCATCCCGCGCCCTTCCCCGAGGAGTTGCCCAGAAGGTGCATCCAGCTCTATACCTTTGCGGGTGAGGTTGTTCTTGACCCCTTTATTGGGAGCGGACAGACCGCCATCGCCGCAATAAAGACCGGCAGGCACTATGTGGGTTACGACATCAATAAAGAGTATGTAAAATTGGCGGAGCGAAGGATAAAAGAGTTTTTGCAGACCTCCAGCGCCTCAACCCTATTTGCAGTGAGGGAGAAAAAGCTAAATATTGATTAGCCTGACAAGGGATGCCTCGGCTGCGCTCGAAATGACGGAAAGAGATGCTACAAAAATCAGGGGCGGAACCAGGAAAATGACTATTTTGCTAATCAAACGGGTATAATCACATAAGTATCGCCCAATCAATTAGTTAGAGCAGAAACCAGCCTGAAAGACGCCCTTTTTCGCCTCGGCAACTCTTGACATCATATTTGACTTTGCTATATTTTTACAGTAATGGGGTTTACAAAGCCTCCCCGAACCTCGGTGATTGTTCCTGCCTTTAATGAGGCGGAAAACATTGAGCCGTTGCTTAAGGAACTTTCAGAGAAACTTGACGAGACCTATGAGGTCATCATCGTTGATGACGGCTCAACCGACAAGACCTTTGCCATTGCCGATGCCCTTCGTTCCCGCTATCCCTTTTTAAAGGTCTGTCGCCTGCCCAAAAATCAGGGCAAAACCGCCGCGGTCCTTGCCGGTTTTAAGATTGCTCAAGGCGACTACATCTCCATCTTTGACGCCGACCTGCAGTTTGCACCTGAGGACATCAAATTGCAGGTAGAGATGCTTGACAAGGGCTATGACCTTGTTACCGGCAGAAAGGTAGGCAAATATGAGAAAAAGACCGTATCCTCAATCTATAACTTTTTGGCGCGCAAACTTTTCGGTCTGAAGGTGCACGACATCAATGCGCTCAAGACCTTTCGCCGCGAGGTGCTTGAGGGGATGTCCTTGCGCCGGGACTGGCATCGGTATATCGTGCCGCTCGCCGCGATGAAAGGTTTTGCCATTACCGAGGTGCCGGTTGAACTCAGACCCCGCTATGCGGGCAGGTCAAAATACTCCAGTCCTTTCCGGATTGTGATTGGGCTTTTAGACCTTCTTGCGGTTGGTTTTCAGGCCTCATTTATGCGCAAACCGATGCTCTATTTCGGCACCCTCGGATTTATCAGCATGCTCGCCGGGTTTGTTGTCGGTCTGATTGCGGTAATTCTGCGGATTTTCGGTCATGGTTTCAGACCGCTCCTTTATCTTGTCATCCTGTTTGTCCTTGCCGGGCTTCTGTTCTTTGCCGCGGGCTTTTTGGGAGAGGCGATTGCGGCCCTCAACGACCGGATTGAAGGACTGGAAAGCCTTTTGCGCAAACAGGAAACAGGAAATAATCAGAGAAAGCGTGAGGGGTGAAGCGCTCTTTTCAGACCTTAATCCGCATCGTTATCTCCTTCGGACTTTTGGCGCTTCTCGGCTATCTCTTCCGCAATCAACTCTCAAAAAGCATCAATGCGATGCTCAAAGCCGACCCGCGCTTTCTTTCCCTTGCCGCTTTGACCTATTTCCTTTTTATCTGGATTTCTGCCTGGCGCTGGCAGGTCCTTTTATTTGCCAAGGGTCTGCGCTTTTCCAGCTGGTATCTTGCCCGGGTCTTCACCCTCGGGCTTTTCTTCTGCAAGCTCCTGCCCACATCAATCGGCGGTGATGTGATGCGTATCGCCTATACCACCAGACCGGGTAAAGGACCAGAGGCATTTTCCGCAACCTTTCTTGACCGGCTCATCGGGTTCCAGAGCCTGACATTTCTTGCCATTGTGATGGCGCTCTTTGTTGCGATTCGGCGCCCGGGAGCGCTGAGCCTCGGGCAGGGAAAATTGACCGGGTTCGGGGTGGTCCTTTTGCTCGTATTGATTCTCCTCCTTTTGATTTTGCTCACCGCGGTCTTCTTTTCTGACCCCTGCCACCGGCTTGCCCGGCGCCTTTTCAACTCCCTTTCGAGAAGGGTCGGCGCCCTGCACAGAATAACCCAATTGCTTGACCGTTCCTATGAGGCGGTAAAGGGCTATCGCCAAAAGCCGCTGGCACTGGGCATCAGTTTTCTCTCCGGTATCGGCGTTCAGTCTGCGCTTTCACTTGCCTGGTTCTTTACCGCCCGTTCGGTTCAGGCACGGGTCGGGCTCGGCTACTATTTTATCTTCATCCCGCTTTTAAACATCGTTGTCAACATCCCGACGATTGGCGGCCTGGGTGTGCGCGAGGCGGCGTTTGTGCTTTTCTTTACCCCCAAATGGCTGCCCAATCAGTTATCGCCTGAGCAGGCGCTTTCCACCGCACTTTTGTTTTTGGGTCTGGATTTGCTCTTTGCCCTTTTAGGCGGCATTTTCTTTGCATTTATGAGGCGCTCAAAAGAGACAGCGCCCGCCGCATCCTTACAAAACAATTTGCAAAGAGATTTGACAATAGAACAAAAGGAGGAATGATGTTATTACCACCGGCAAGACCGAACATCGAACGGGTTGTTCCTTATAAACCGGGGAGACCGGTTGAGGAGGTGGTGCGTGAACTTGGGCTCAAGGTCCCGGTCATCAAACTCGCCTCCAATGAAAACCCGTTAGGTCCTTCGCCCAAGGCGCTGGCAGCCCTGCGCAAGGCGCTGCCCCAGCTCCACTATTACCCGGAAGACACCTGCTTTTATCTCCGTCAGCGCCTCGCCGAACTCTACAAGGTTGATTACGACTCTACCATCGTTGGTAACGGCTCGGTTGACTTAATCTACCTCACCTGCCTTGCCTATCTTGAACCGGGCGACGAGATGCTCATCAGCGCCGGCTCCTTCATCTCGGCAAAAATCGGTGGCACCATTATGAACGCCAATGTGATTGAGGTCCCGCTCCAAGACTACCGGCATGACCTCGGACGCATCCTTGAATCCATCACGCCGAAGACCAAACTCATCTACCTTGACAACCCGATGAACCCCCTGGGCACCATTGTCACCAAAAAGGAGTTCGGCGAGTTTATCCAAAAGGTGCCGCCGCGGGTCCTGGTTGTCCTTGACGAAGCCTATGCCGAATATATCACCAGCCGGGATTATCCCCGGGGTCTTGATTATTATAACCAGAACTACAACATCCTCATCCTGCGTACATTCTCTAAAATCTACGGGCTTGCCGGCCTGCGCATCGGCTACGGGATTGCCAAGCCTGATATAATCCAGACCCTCAACAAGGTCCGTCTGCCTTTTAATGCTAACCGCGCCGCCCAGGTTGCCGCGCTTGCCGCGCTCGGCGACACCAAGCACATCATTCGCAGCCGCAAGGTCAATGAGGCGGGCAAAAACCTCTTCTATAAGGAGTTCAAGCGGTTGAGACTTTTCTACCTTGAAAGTTATGCCAACTTCGTCTTCGTCAACTTTGCCATTGACTCTCAACAGGTGTTTGAAGGGCTCCAGCGCAAAGGGGTTATAACCCGCACGGTCAAGGAATACGGCTTTCCCACCGCGTTGCGGGTCACAGTTGGAAAGGAATCCGATAACAAGCGGTTTATTAAAGCGCTAAATGAGACACTGGAAATTTTGCGCTCAACCCCACCTGCCGGTCAAGAGTAACCAGACCGGCTGAAGGCAAAAGAGTGCTTTTCACCCGCCTGCGTCGCCACTTCCTTTTAGGCCTCGCCACCGTTTTGCCGCTCGGCTTGACCCTGTTTGTCCTCTGGTTTGTTATCTCCGCGCTGGGCAAAATCTTCCGTCCCCTTGTAGTCTGGCAACCCTGGATTGGTAGATTGCCACCTGCCCTCATCACTATCATTGGGTTTCTTTTGGGACTTGTTGCCATCACCATTATTGGTGCGCTGACTTCAGGTTTTCTCGGCAGGCGTCTGGTCAACTGGCTTGACCGGCTGATGCAGCAACTGCCGCTTGTCCGCTCAATTTACACCTCGGCAAGACAGCTGACCGAGGCGGTGTTTATCAAACGCAGCTCTTTGCGCAAAACGGTTATCGTCCAGTATCCACGGAAAGGGATGTTCGCCATCGGTTTTATTACCAGTGAAGAACCCCTCGAACTCGCTGACCACCGCAAGGCGTATCTAGTGTTTTTCCCAACCGCACCCAATCCCACAAGCGGCTGGCTGGCGATTGTGCCCGAAGAGGATATTACCGAAACCTCTTTAAGTATTGAAGATGGACTTAAGTTTGTCGTCTCCGGCGGACTGGTGCGCGCCTCTGACCTTCCACCTCTTTAGGTTCGGCTCTGGGTTCCTCACGCCGAAACCGCTGGAAGATCTCAGCCAACTCCTTAAGCCTTGCCTTAACCCTGCCATTAACTGTATCTGGAGGGTAGTTGCCCTTGCGGTCAGGTTTGCCTGCAGGGACGCCGGTCAAAAGCTCAATACCCTGGTCAATCGTCTCAACCGCATAGATGTGAAATCTACCCTCCTTCACTGCCTTGACCACATCCTCCCTGAGCATCAGGTCGCCTAAATTCGCCTTAGGAATCAAAACACCCTGGGTTCCGGTCAAACCCTTTTGCGCACACACATCAAAAAACCCCTCTATCTTCTCATTAACCCCACCTATCGGCTGGATTTCGCCCTTCTGATTAACTGAACCGGTTACTGCCAAGTCCTGACGCAGTGGCAGACCGGCAAGTTCGGAAAGTAAAACATAAAGTTCGGTTGACGAGGCGCTGTCACCGTCAATCCCACCATAGGACTGCTCAAATGTTATCGACGCTGAAAGGATAAGCGGCTGGTCTGAGGCATATTTTGAGCGCAGATAACCGGTGATGATATAAAGCCCTTTGTTGTGAATCGGACCGGCAAGCTCTGCCTCCCGGTCAATGCTGATTATTCCGGCTGAACCAACACCCACTTTCGCGGTAATCCGGACCGGAATGGCAAAGGAGTGCTCAATCAGTTCGTAAACCGCCAGCCCGTTAACCTGCCCTTGCACCTTTCCTTTGGTATCAATGAACAAAAGCCCCTTTTTGATGCTCTCCTGTAATTTCTCCTCAATCATCCGCACCCGCTGCCGGCGCTTTTCAATCGCCTGGTGCACATGCTCTCCCTTTACCACCTTTGCGCCTGCTTTCCCTGCCCAGTAGTTTGCCTCTTTGAGCACATCCGCGATGACATTAAATCGGGTAGAAATCTTGCCCTGCTTGCCAGCCAGTCGGACTCCATACTCAATCACCTGCGCTACCCCAGACCTGTCGAATGGTCTGAGGTTCTCCTTTTCACAGAGCACTTTAATTACCTGGGCATACTCCTGTGCTGCTGCCGCATTTAGTTCCATCTCCCAGTCAAAGTCTGCCCGGACCTTGAAGACTTTTTTAAACTCCTCGTCATAAGCGGCTAAAAGGCTATAAATCAGCGAGTCCCCAATCATAATCACCTTCAGGTCAAGGGGAATCGGTTCGGGCTTTAAAGCGGTTGTACCAAAAAGGGAAACAAAAGGGTCGTATGCAGCAATTTCCAGCTGCCGGTTACGCAGGGTTCGCTTGAGGTTAGGCCATACCCCCGGTTCTAAGAGGAGATCGAGGGCGTTAACAACTAAAAAACCACCATCCGCCCTCACTAACGAACCTGCTTTAATGTGGGTGAAATCGGTACGCCACTGACCGGAACGGTCCCAAACCCTCTCAATCGCACCGAAAAGATTCCGATAACTCGGGTTGGTTTCAAACACCACCGGCGCGGTCTTTTGCTCACCGTTATCCACTAACACATTTACCCGGAATTTCAAATAAGGGTCAACACCACCTGTAGCCTGAGTCCCCCCCTCACCCTCTGCTCCCCTATGACGGAAGAGGTCAATTTCTTCAATTACCGCTGCCTTCACCCCATCAAGATACTCACCAATTACATCATCAGGTGGCGAAGACCCGCCCTGCCTGCTATTTTTCTCCTCTTCGCTCTTCTGACCTCTCCGAATCCGATGTCGCTCCTTGATTTCGGTAATTCGCTCCTCAATAATTGAGTTAACAAGGTCTTTGTCTACCTTTGCAAGTTCATCCCGAGCCTGGCGCTCATACTCCCGCAGTTCCTTGAATATCGCCAAAAGTTCGGCGCTCAATTCCCGGTAACGGCTCTTGAGTTCAGCTGCCCTCTCCGGTGTCAATTTCCCCTCCTCCACCAGCCGGTCGAGGACATCCACGCTCACTGGTTGCTTCTCAACGATTGGCGCCAGTTCTGGCCGGGCAACCGGTCCTGACTGCACCAACGCAAAACCTTCTTGCGCTACCTTCCTTTCAAACTCCCTTACCCGACTTGCCCCTTTTTCCTTGAACCGGTCAATAATATCCTGGCGGATCTTCTGATAACCTTCCGCTTCAAAATGCCGGGGGATGTTTTTTATAAGATAATCCACCAGTTCCTCCATCTCCTCGCGCAGCAACCTGCCTTCACCTGCAGGTAAAAGTAAAAGCCGTGGTTGGTCAGGATTGGAAAAGTTGTAGACATAACACTTATCCGTGAGGGAGCGTGTTGGCTTTGCCTTTTCTAACAGCTTCTCCACCGTTGTCCTTCTCCCGCTCCCTGCGGGCCCCGTGACAAAGATGTTATAACCCACCGCCTCAATCTCTAACCCTAATTGCAACGCCTCCAGCGCCCGCTCTTGTCCGATAATCTCCCGAGAGACTTTAATCTCGTCGGTGGTCCGGAAACTAAACCATTTATCGGGACAGCGCCAGTAAAGTTGCTCTGCCGCTACCCTTAACACATTTCCTTTATGCTCCTTACCTTTTGTTGCAGGCATTTTAATCCCCTAATCCTTTGATGCTACCTTTAAACTTGAAAACTTAACAAAGGGCAGAAAATAACTGCCCAGGTCCCGCTGAGTTGAACCAACCCCTTCCACCCGTTGAAACATCTCATACACATTGCCCGCGATGCATACATCCTTTACTCTACCCACGACCACCCCCTTCTCTACCCGGAAACCACAGGCAATATTCAAGGATACCTCACCGGCAAGAAGGTTCGACTGCCCCCCGCCGATAAAGTTGTAAACCACTAGACCGGTTTTCATCTCTCTTATTACTCCCTCAAGTTCCTCTGTTCCTGGATTCAACTCGATATTGCTCGTGCCTGGCTGGGGTAGCCTCTTGTAACTCCGTACCGCGGAACCGGTTGATTCAGCACCGGAGGCAGCAGCGGTTGCAATATCAAAGAGAAACCCTTTAAACACACCCCTATCAAATAGAACATTTTTTCTTGCTGGCACCCCTTCACCATCAAAGGGGGCTGTTGCCATTCCAAATGGTCGCACCTGATTGTCAATGAGCGTTATTTCCTGGCTTAAAACCTTGCTTCCCTCTTTACCAATCAAAGGAGATACGCCTTTTTCTTTGTACTTACCATTTACACCTGTCAGGAGCGGCGCCAGAAGCGCAGGTAGGGCGGTTGGCATCACCACTACCGGATAATCTCCTGAGGGCAAAACCACCCGTTCCTTTGCCAACCGCGCCAACAATTCCATTCGTCCCACCACCTCGTGCAAGGGAAAATGCGCCCCTGAAGAGAGATTAACATAATCCCCTAACCAAAAGAGCCCATCCTGCACCAAAAGTCCGGTCACGGTCACATCAAACTCAACCCGCTGAAAGGCATAATCTATTCCTGCTGTATTAGCCAACCCCACTTCCCGATAAGTCCGCCCAAACTCCACATCCAGTTTCAACTCTGGTACCCGCGAACCCAAGGCATCAATCAACTCCTTGCCCCAGCTCACCATTTTATCGGCTGTAACTAACATCACCCGATTTTCAAAAATTTTTACCGGCTTTAATTCAGCCGGCTTCGGCAAATCAAACCCGGCTCTGTTCCCATGGACACTGGCAGCAATTGCCGCCTTAACCATCTCGCCGAGCTTGTCTGGATTGGTACCGGCAGCAAATCCCACCTTGCCATCCTTAATCACCCGCAAACCCCAGCCCCGCCCCGACCTTCTCTCCTGGGAAAAAAGCTTGCCTTGACGAAACTCAATCGCCAGTTGGTCTGTTTCGCTCTCAAAAACCTCTGCCTCCTCTACCAACGGTCGGACCATTTCAAGAACTTCTCCTCTCATTCCCGCTCTACCTTCCACCAATTACCACATTCCTAATGCGAATATGAGGCGCACCCAAGCCCACGGGCAAGGGGCTCTGGCCGCCCTTTCCGCAGCCTCCTAATCCGCCATAAAGTACCAAATCATTCCCAATCCCATCAATGTTTCGCAGGGTGTGAAAGACATTCCCTGAAAGAGTTGCATCCCTGACCATCTTCGTAATCCTACCATTCTCAATGAGATAAGCGTACTGGGAGGAGAATGTAAATGTTTCCAGCTCGGTCATGCCACCCCGGCTCCCTGCAAGATAAAGACCATACTCAACCCCATCCAAAAGCTCCTCAAGGGTCTTGTCGCGCGGCTCGATAAATGTGTTGCTCATCCTGACTATGGGTGCAAATCGATAGGATATTGCCCTTCCGTTTCCTGAAACCGGTTCACCCATCAGGTACGCGGTCTGGCGGTTATGAAGGTGCCCAGCGAGAACCCCGTTCTTAATCAGTTCTGTCCGCCTTGCCGGTGTCCCTTCATCATCATAGCGGTAACTCCCTTTTTCACATGGCAGAGAGGCATCGTCAATTATAGTCAACTCCTCCACCCCGTACCTTGTGCCGATTTGCATCAACTCCTTTAACCGTTCGTTCTCCGCAATGTGGTCTGCCTCACTCAGATGGCCAAAGGCCTCATGGGCAAAAACCCCTGCCAGGCGTTGGTCAATCACTACCGTATAAACTCCTGCCCGAACTGGTTCTGCCTTAAGTAAATCGAGGGCAATCTTTGCCACATTTTCCACCATCGGCTCTTGGCCGCGAAGTGCGTTAAAACCCCATGTTTTGCCAATCGACTCGCCGTAATCCTGGATGTTGTTCCCGTCCCGGGCAATTGCCCGGCAGGAAAAGCCAGCCCAGGCAAACTCTTGTTCTAAATAGCGGTCCTCACTTGAACAAAAGTAAACAAATCGATGGGCATCATGATAGGCGCAGTGGGTGCTCGCAATTCCTGGTTGAGCAAGGAGCGTCTTGTTGTAATGGCTTATCAAGCCGTGCTTTTCCTCTAACGACACGCTCCGAGGGTCATGCTCGGCTGGCAAGCGGACAGTATCCTCAAATGCTGGCAGACCTACCACCCCACCCTCCCGGGGGGGCAGTTTTGTTACCTGGGCAGCCAGCTCTCTTGCCAACTCTCTAAGACCGTCATCTACGATAGTAAATGTCCCCACCACCCAGTTCCCACGATGAAAAACCCTTAGACAACCACCCTTTTCAAAACCTGTGCCAATCTCGTCAAGTTCCTTACCACGAAAAATTATTGTACTCTCTTCACTCTCCTCAATTCTGATATCAGCATAATCAACCGCCAGACCGGAAAGGATAGATTTGAGAAACGGTTTCATTGAACTCATTTACTCTTTAGCATAAAAATTACAGCCCCTTTGTCAATTATTGGTTTGCTGCCCTCTGTAGTTTAGGTATAAAATAAAGCATGGTGCACCATTCCCTATGGCTGGCACACCATGCTTTCGCCCCCCTTTTTGAGATAGGATTGACGAAAGGGGCAGCGAAACTCACCCCCAAAACAGAGTTGCGGCTCGGTCCTCTTTTTATATTAATACAAAATTTGTGCCATTTTTAAGTTGGGGTTGTATTTGGCTTTCTAATTGCTTGATTTACAAAAATTTAACTATTTTTGCAACTCGTTAGTTTCATTTATACCCGCCGAAATTTACGCCAATTTGCCTAAAACAACGGCTAAATTTCTTTATTCGATGCGATACTCTCTCATCTTTTTCCGCAGGGTGTCACGGTGAATGCCAAGTAATACTGCAGCCTGGCTCTTGTTGTTTCCGCTTCTCATCAGCGCCTCCTTGATCGCCGCCTTTTCAATCTCATTGAGCCTCAGGGTTCCCAGCAGGTTCTCAAATAAGCCGCCCCTCCCCTTACCCTCTGTGGTTTTGACCGATGCCCGCTGTGCCTGAAAATGGGTTATCGCGGTAGCCACCTGACCAACGCCCACCACATTTGCCTGCTCGTACTGTGCCCTTTCATAGGAACGCTCAATTAATGCCCGCAAAGTCCGCACATTCCCTGAGAAAATATCCATTTTGCCCTCAATATGCTGGAGCACAACCTGGGTGAGGAATTTTATCGCAGCCGGTTCCGGTAGCAGTTTTTGCCGGTATCTGCGATTGTTATTCATCTCCTGCACAAAAAAGTTAAAGAAATCGGCAATATCGGCTTCAACCGTCTCAGCTGCCTCACCATCCCAGCGCTCCTCTAAAGATGGCACCATCAGGCACTGCTGGACCAGCCGGCTGTAAAAGTCCGGGCGAAAGCGCTCCTGCAGCTCATTTATCGGCTTGTTTGTCGCAGCAAGGATGCGCACATCAACCTCCTTTTCCAAGGAACTCCCCAACCTTTTCACCAGCCGGTATTCAATCACCCGCAGCAGTTTTGCCTGCAGCTCCAGACCGATATCCCCAATCTCGTCAAGAAAGACGGTTGACCCCTTCGCAGTTTCAAATATCCCTGCCCGTGGGGTTTTGGCATCGGTATAGGCACCCGCAACATGACCGAAAAGCTCGTCAAGAGCAAGGTTTTGATCAAGTGTCCCCATATTCACCACCACCGGCTTTTCCCGGAGCGGGTCACCTTCAAGATAGCGGTAGCTTAAACGGTGCAATGCCCCTGCCACTAACTCCTTGCCCGAGCCCTGAGGTCCCAAAATCAGCACAATTCCATCGGTTGGTCCAATTCGCTCAATGTCCCGCACCAGTGCCGCCATCCGCCTTGACCTGCCCACCACCATCTTATGCCGCTTTTGCCAGCTAATCCGCTGCTCTGGGCTCAGCGGTCGTAGTGCACAACCGTCAATCCTGCTCAGCAGCTCAAATAGCGACCGCTCACTGGGTTCGGCGGTGAAAAAAATACACCCGCCGAGGTCGGGGCAGTGGATGAAGTCAAGAAACTGTTGAGGTTCAATTTCGGTGCCCCCGTCAAGATGAAAGAGGACCGGTGCCAGGCGGTCAAGGCCTGACTGGCGGATATGCTGATAGATGATAAAACCCTGCACCTGACGGATGTCAACTGCTATGCCGAACGGTCGCAGACCAAAAGGAAAGGATACCAGCTTCTGCTCATTGTCAATCTCACTGAAATCAACCCCGAGCACAATCAATGCCACATATCTGTTCTGACTGCGGTTGTAGAATCTTTTTATTGCCTCAAGGCTGTCGCAATACACAAACTCAAACTCAGCAAAAAGCCTGCCATTCTCAAACCTCTTTGCCGCCTCAACCAAATTGGCAAACTTTGCTACCTGGTCATAACAACACACTACTACCGGCCTTCGCGGAAATGGCTCCATCATATTATTCTCTTAAATTTTACCCTGCCGACAAAGACGACGCAAGGAAAGCAGCCAGCCGATTTTTACGACCTTTCCCAATATTCAGATATTGACTTGGACCGATAACGATGTTTACTATAAGATATGCCCATTTTCCTTTTCCTGCCGATGATTTTTTCGCAAACCCTGCTTTCCGGACCGGGCTTTACTACCCCAAAAATATCAGTTAGCGACCCCTTAGAATTCCCCGCCAACCGCGCGGAGCCCTTATCCAACATTGGGTCTGATGTCTCTGTGTTTAACGGCAAGATAACCGCTTTCGCTGCCGCTCTGGACCCTGAAAACCGCATCCTCGTTGCCCTCGCCACACCGGAAAGCCTGCTTCACATCTACTCCTCTTTAGACACCGGCACCACCTGGCACCAGGAGTTTTCGCTTGTCCTCAACTCTGCGCCCAGCCGCCTGGAAATGGCTTCCGGTAAGGGAGACTCCAGCTACATCTTTGTCTTCTATCTCACCCCGGAAAACTCGGGCGACCTTTACCTTCTGCGCATCTCCCCTGATTTCACCGACTGGGTTGAGGTTCCCATTGCAATTGGTCCGGACACGGTTGATGACTTCTCGGTTGCCCTTGACCGCGAACCCCGCTATTACCTTTACTGCCTCTACACCAACGAGCATGCCCTCGGACGCAACGGCAGGTTCACCCGCTCCCTTGATTTCGGTCTCACCTGGGAGATGCCTCAGGACTTCTACAACTGCCTTGACCCTTACCTCTCCTTTGGCTCCGGCTCAATTCTCCATTGCATCTGGCGGTTTGCCCTCAACGGCAGGGAAATCCACTACACCCAGAACCGGCATTTTGGCGCCCCTGCCCGCTGGGACTGGCTCCGGGTCCTCTCTGCCACTTCTGAAAAATGCTATAGTCCGGTTGTTGCTCAGGCAGAAACCGCCCCACCCTATCGCGCACCAATCTGGGCGGTCTGGACCATTGCCCGCCGCGACACCGAAATGCTTGATTTGGTCTTTTCCTATTCAACCGATGGTGGCAACACCTTCAGCCCGATGGAAAACTTAGGTGAGATGTTCGTTGACGAGTGGTGGCCGGCAATTGTCACCTCACCATCGGTCTCTTTTCTTGTCTACAACTCTGGCGGCAAAGAGCCAAACAGCCCGACCGTTCTCTGCTTTCGGTACAGCCGCCCCTGGGCACCAAACATCTGGTCATCACCGGTAATTTTGAATGACGCCCGTGCCAACGCCCTTTTTGAATCGGCAAGACCAAGGGTAATTCCTCCTGGTGCCCTTTTCAGTTATTACCACCCTGACTTTGTCTCAGGCATCCTCTTTGAGCGTCTCTCCCTTCGCCCCGAACCATTGCCCGTTATCCCCTTTTCCGACCCATTCAAAAAAGCAGCGCAAAAAACCAACCTTATCTTTGATGTCACTGGCAGGCGGGTGCAACCATCAACAACAAAGCCTGGTGTTTACTTCTGCTACGACAAAAACCACACTCAAAAACTGCTCATAATTAAATAACCCAATTAACATCAAACCCAGAACCCAAACTTGAATTTAAACCCGGGGTCACCCCCTCCCTCACCCCCGCAATCAAATCCAGGCCGGGTTTTAGTATTGTAAGACATTGAATATCAATAACTTAATCAGCGATTCCCTCAACCCTGCCGACCAAAGCGGGCACACCCTTAAAACTTTTTTAAAGTTTTACTATTCATCTACCTGTTTGACAAACCTAAGGGTTGCGGTTAATCTTTTGTACTAAAGAAAGGAGTAAATGAGGAAAACAATAATAGTTCTATCTTTCTGTTTCACCATTGCCCTGCCGCTTATCGCAAAGGAAACTCTTTTCAAGGTCACAACCGACCCGAATACAACCGTTGAACAACTTGTCCGGCTCAACCTCAAGGTTGTTGCCTGGTTTGAGCAGTTCTGTCTTGTCCAGGCAGATGAGGATGAGCTGATTCGGCTCAACCGGCTTGGCGCCTCTTTTCAAAAACTTGACCTGCCCGAGGGAAAGGAGCTTTTTTATGTCTGGACCGCGCCTGGCTTTGACCGGCAAAGGTTAGCCCAGTTTGGCACCCCCCTCACCGAGGATAAAAATGGTGTCCTTCTGGCAACCGCTGAATCGAACCTGCTATATCTTAACCGCTTGCCGGTTCAACTCCGCCGGATTTCACTTGCGCCGGCAAAACCCAGCCTCAATTTGCCTATCCCGCCAAGGGTGATGGTGTCAGAAAGCCTATTGCTGGAACTGGTATCAAGGGTGAGTGCCGATTCGGTCCTTGCCTCTATCCAGCGGTTGCAGGATTTCTATACCCGCTATTCAACCACCGACTCCTGCCGGAGTGCTGTCAACTGGATGAGGGAAAAACTTATTGCCTATGGCTGCGACTCAACCGCGCTTGAAACCTTTTTCCCTGATTACGCGCCCAACTGCATCGGTGTCAAAAAGGGCAAAGTCAACCCCAACCAAATCTATATCATCTGCGGACATATTGACAACACCTCTGACTATGCGCCGGAAAGGTGCCCGGGTTCGGATGACAACGCCTCGGGCACAACCGCGGTCCTTGAGGCGGCAAGGGTGTTTCAGGACATTGAGTTTGACTATTCGGTCTACTTTATCGGCTTCAGCGGCGAAGAGCAGGGGCTTTATGGCAGTGAATACTACGCCCAACAGGCGCATCTGCGCGGGGAATCAATAGTTGCGGTGCTCAACTTTGATATGATATCCTATGGCAGGGAGAACCGCGACTCGTTCAATGTCATTGGCAGGAATATTAGCCCTGATTGCGCCTGGCTGGTTGACTCCTTTATCGCCAATGCCCAGACCTATACCACCTTAAAAACCAGGCGCAGGCTGGTCAACCCTGGGCAGCAGGAAAACTCCGACCATGCCTCATTCTGGCATGAGGGCTATGTTGCCTTCTGCGGCATTGAAAGGGACTTCACCCCGATGTATCACACCATTGGCGACACCATCGGTCCGCTTTACTTCCGCTACTGCGGCACGAACAACTGGTTCCTTGCAACTGAGGCAATCAAGGCAGCGGTGGTAACGGTTGCCAAACTTGCCGGCGCCTCAATCCAGACCGGCATCGCGGAAAAGCCCGGCGCTATTTCGAGGCTTGCTGTCAGCCCTTCTGTTGGCAGACCGCCATTCTACCTAAAAACCCCTTTTATCGCAGAGGTTGAGGTCTTTGATGCCCTGGGCAAAAGGGTCAAAAGTGTGAATGCCGCCTGTTTTTGGGACGGCAAGGACCAAAAAGGTGCTCAGGTCAAGCCCGGTGTCTACCTCTTGCGCTGGAAAGACGCCCCCTCAGCCTCGGCAACCAAGTTGATAATCACCCCTTGACAGGTCGCCAAAGTTATGGAAAATTATCAGAGCGATGGTTAATTTCAGGCGCAGACTCTTTCCGGAGCGGCGCTACCGTCTGCCCTTGCGCTGGCTCTTCTGGCTGCTCTGGGCAGGGTTGCTTTTATTTCTTTTCTGGGTTATCAGGGTTTTGTTGGCAAATAAATAATGGAAGGAGTTAAAATGACCAATCTACATTTTAACTACAAAGACATCTTCCGGTCACTAAGACTGGGCTTTTCTGCCAAGAAGGTCGGTATGGGCATGCTTGGGCTTTTGTTCGGTCTTTTCGGCTACTCCCTTCTCTCTTATCTTGCCCATCTTGTTGCCGGCAACGACTGGGTTTCCATCTGGGAAACCTACCGGCTTTTGCCCTTCCCTAATCCCCATCTTCCTTTCCCCTGGTTTTCCTGGATAATCTATACCATTGGCGTTTTGTGGTTGATAGTGGTGATGCTTCTCACCGGCACAGCAATCGCCAAGGTTACCTTTGAACAGTTGCGCGGCAATGAGTTCTATGAGGCGAGGGAAGGGTTCAAGTTCGCAATTCGCAATGCCGGTGCAGTTCTTGCCAGCCCGCTTTTGATTATTGCCTTTATTGCCCTTTTGGTCATCGCCGGCCTCATTTTAAGCGCGATTGGCTCAATCCCCTATTTCGGCCCGATTTTTGTCGGTCTTCTTGCAATCCCTGCCTTTCTCACCTCCCTGTTTATTGTCTATCTTTTGATTGTCCTCTTCTTTAATTTACTTCTTGGGCCGAGCATTGTCGGTGCTATGGGTAATGACACCTTTGACACCCTCTTTGAGGTCTTTTCTTGCATTAATGAACAGCCGGCGCGCCTGGTCTGGTTCACTTTTCTTATTGGAATCCTTGCTAAATTGGGCTCATTTCTCCTCGGGGTTGGCTCCAGCCTTGCGGGCAGAATCGGTTCTTTGGTCTTATCAGCCTTTATGAGGGGAACCTGGCAGGAGATGCTCGACACCACTGGCTTCATTTTTAAGGTTTCGATCCCTAACTGGGGCATCTTTGCACCCCTGCACAAAATGCTGATAATCGAAACCAACCTTTACGGACTACCCCAGATTTACCTACCTGGTTTCTGGACAAACACCAACTGGGGCATTTATAACGGCTCAATACTGTTAGCAATCTGCGCCTATGCGATAGGATTAATGGTAATTGCCTATGGGCTTTCGGTCTGGTTTTCGGGCAATGTCCTCAATATTGCTGTTCTTGTTAAGAAAAAGGATGACAAAAACATCCTTGAGGTAAGAGAAGAGGAGCCAGAGGTGATCGAACCCGATAAACCGAAAGAAAAGGCTGAAAGCGTAACTAACTGAGTATCATAAAGAAAAGGCTTGTCAAAACCGCCCACATTGAGATAAAGGGGCAGGTTCAGGGTATTGGTTTCCGACCTTATGTTTATCAACTTGCCTCTGCCTTAAACATCAAAGGCACAATCGCCAATACCAGGGCAGGGGTGGTGATTGTTGCCCAAGGCGATAATTTACAATTATTTATCCACCAACTTCGAACCCACCCCCCTCCTTTATCAATTATTACCGCCTTTAAAACTGTTTATATAAAAGCCCCTCCCTTTGCCAACTTTTCAATTATCAAAAGCACCGCTGAACCCAGTTCCCAAAGCGTTGATGTCCTGCCAGACCTCTCCATCTGCGCTGAATGCCGCCAAGAGCTTTTTAATCCTCGGGACCGGCGCTTTCTTTATCCATTTATCAACTGCACCAAATGCGGCCCCCGCTACACCATTATCGAGCAAATCCCCTACGACCGCGAAAGAACCACAATGCGTCTTTTCAATATGTGCCCCGAGTGCCAAAAAGAGTATCTTGACCCGCTTAACCGGCGCTTCCACGCCGAACCGATTGCCTGCCCTGTTTGTGGACCGCAACTTTACCTGGTAGATAATAAGGGAAGGCATCTACCCGGTAACCCCCTGAGTGAGGCGGCAAATGCGCTCATAAAAGGTAAGATATTAGCAATCAAAGGGTTGGGAGGCTTTCATCTTGCCTGCGATGCCACGAACGAAACCGCTGTGAAAAGCCTCCGCTTAAGAAAGGAGCGCTCAAACAAACCGCTGGCGATAATGGTAGAAGATATTAAAACTGCTAAACTTATCTGCAAACTACCACCGGGTGCTGCTAAAATCCTTGGCTCCTCCGCCTGTCCAATTGTCCTTTTGCCCAAAAAGAAAAAACCTTTACTTGAAATCGCCCCTCTTGTTGCGCCTAACAACCCTGATTTGGGGGTGATGCTTGCCTATACCCCGCTCCACCTTCTCCTTTTTCACACCCTGCGCCAGTTAACCAAAAAGCCCGCGGTTTTGGTGATGACCAGTGCCAATCGTAGCGATGAACCTATTGTTAGTGAGGAGAAGGAACTTATAAATAACCTCAGAGGGGTTTTTGACCTTGCACTAACCCATAATCGTCCCATCGCCAACCGCTGCGACGATGCGGTTGTCGCTATGGAAAGTAGTAAGCCGATTTTGGTGCGCAGGGCAAGGGGTTATGCCCCCCAGCCTTTACAATTGGGCAGGATGTTTCACGTGAAACAACCCACCTTGGCGCTGGGTGGGGATGGCCGGAATATGTTTGCAGTTGCTGCAGGCGAAAGGGTTTTTTTCAGCCCCCATATTGGTGAACTTGATTCTGCCCGGTCCGAACAATTTCTCCTTGAAACCTTAGAGAGGCTAATTACCTGGACAGGTATAATACCAAAAAGGGTTGTCTGTGACCTCCATCCCGACTACCATTCAACCCGCCTCGCTTTTAAACTGGCAGAACGGTTTGGTGCTAATGTCTGCCAAATCCAGCATCACTTTGCTCATCTCCTTGCGGTAATGGCGGAACACAACCTATCTGCTCCTGTCCTTGGGGTTGGCTGTGATGGCACCGGCTATGGGCTTGATGGGGCAATCTGGGGGTGTGAGTTTATCCTGATAAGAAAGGACCTTTCGTGGAGGAGGCTGGGTCATCTTGGCTATCTAAGGCATAATGCCGGCGCAGGTATGGTTGCCGACCCGGTAAAGGTGGCGCTTGCCTATCTGTCTCAGTGCGGGTTAAAGGAAAGGCAAATTAATGGGCTGGGTTTAAAAGGTCACCCACTTCCAGACAACCTCCCGGTCCTAACCTCCAGTTTGGGCAGACTTTTTGATGCTGTCGCCGCAATAACCGGAATCTGCATAAGGGCAACATTTGAGGGTGAGGCAGCGATTGCCCTTGAAAATGCCGCGCTAAACGCCCGCAAATCTGCCTTGCGCCAAAACCGTCTATCCAACGCCCTCATCTCATCACCAAGGGGTCTAATCATTGACCCCAAGCCTATTTTGCTTCGGGTGTTTGAGATGACCCTCTCGGGGAAAAACCCAAACTCCATTGCACTCTGGTTCCATCAGGCGCTAACCTTCCTCCTTGCTCGTGCCGCTTTGGAGCTAACTAAGGAAACCGGGGTTAAGGTTGTTTGCCTTTCTGGTGGCAGTTTTCAGAACCGGTTCTTGCGCCGCGGGTTAAAGAGGCTGCTGAGCAAAAGAAATCTTCTGGTCTATCATAATGAAAAGGTGCCATTGAATGATGGGGGCATCGCATTGGGTCAGGTTGTTGTGCCTGATTGATTTTCATATCTTGGTGTTTGCTTATTGACAGCGAAAGGGATGTGATTATTATCATCAGCGGCTAAAGAAAAATCAAAAAGGTGTGTGGACAAATGCGCTTATCTATTTGTATCTTATTTAAGATTCAGAACTTAAACCCATCTTTCTGGTGGAAAAATATGTGGAAAAGTTTAGACATTTTGTGTGAAAAACATTTTACCTATGGCTGGTGAAGAGGTTTGGACAAATGTCCTTGAGGCGCTGAAACTACGGGTCAATCGCCAGGCGTTTGAGACCTGGCTTTTACCCACCCGCCTTGAGGGCTTCACCAATGGTATTGTTAAGGTTCGCGTGCCCAACCCCTTCTTTGCGGACTGGCTTCAGCATCACTATCTTGCTGACATCCTTCTCGCTTTGAAAGAGGTTACCGGCAGGGATCTTCAGGTTGAGTTTGTATTGCCTGAGAACCGGACAAAAATGGTTGAGAAACCCTTCGAGCCCAGCCCTCCTCCTGTTGCCCAGAGCCAGTTCCGGCTGCGGACCCGCTACACCTTTGACAATTTCATTGTGGGGGAGAGCAACCGGCTTGCTTGGGCTGCGGCGCGGAGTGTCGCCCAGAATTTAGGCAGGACCTACAACCCATTGTTCATTTACGGTGGTGTCGGGTTGGGCAAAACCCATTTACTTCAGGCAATTGGTAATCATGCCCTGGGTCTTTATCCTGGTTTGCGGCTTTGTTATACTGCTGCCGAGGCCCTTTTCCTCGAGCTGATTCAGGCGATAGGCAGAAACACCCGGCTTGAGTTTAAAGACAAGTACCGGGGGCTTGATTTGCTTTTGCTTGATGATGTCCATTACCTTGTTGGCAAGGAGAGCCTGCAGGAGGAGATTTTCTTCACCTTCAATGCGCTGCAGGATGCGGGTGCCCAGGTGGTTTTTACGAGCGACCGCCCGCCTAAAGACATTCCAACCCTCCAAGAGAGGCTTATCTCCCGGCTTGGCAGCGGCCTGGTTGTTGATATCCAGCCACCTGATTTGGAGACAAGGGTGGCGATTCTCTTGCAGAAGGCAAAAATTGAGGGGTTTAACCTTCCGGAGGATATTGCCCTTTTCATCGCCAGCAGGGTCCGCTCCAATATCAGGACCCTTGAGGCATCGCTGGTGCGCCTGATTGCTATTCACTCCCTTACCGGCAAACCGGTAAGTAAGGAACTGGCAGAACAGGCGCTCAAGGATTTGGTTCATCCTGAGGAGCCGATAGATGGCAACCGCGTCATCGCGCTCGTTGCGGAGCATTTCCAGGTCCCGGTGCAGGATTTAAAAGGGCGGTTGCGGACAAAGAGGGTTGCCCTTGCGCGGCAGGTGGCAATGTTTCTGATGAGAAATGTCCTGAACCTTTCTTTGAAAGATATCGGTTATTACTTCGGCGGTAAGGACCACACAACCGTCATGCATGCCATCGAAAAGGTCTCAGGGCTAAAGGATAAAGACCCAGGGTTTGCCAATATTGTTGATAATTTAAGCAGTCAACTGGAACAGGCACGGGGCTAAGGAAATACCTGTAGATTAATCTGTAGAAACAGGTGTGGAAAAAGAATGCTTGATTTTATCCATAAAACAAATCACACAGCTCTTACAAATTAATTCACATTAACTAATGTTTATATTTCTTTTTATTTTAATTACTTAGCAATTTCTCCC
>JBDRUF010000017.1 GCA_039801245.1 candidate division WOR-3 bacterium | reverse complement strand
TTAATACCAGTATTCGAGAGACCATCACTAAAAAGAAAAATGGATAAACTGCAAACAACCACGGTTTGGATTTTCCCGGAAAAGGAATTTGAGGCGTGTTTTAATAAAAATGTGATTGATAGATATTCAGAGGGTAAGGGGTATTCAGTTATTAGTTTTGCCGCACACATCGGGAATGCAAAGGACTTATTTCAGAGAAAAAGCAGGATGAAGAACCATTTGGTTTTGATAAAATCCCCCATTTTTAACAATTGCTGTTCTAGTGCTGAGATTGAACTTTATTTAGAGAATATTAAAAAATTTGCAAAGGAGCAGTTGACTAGGTTGGAAAATGGTGGGTTTTTGGCAATTCAAATCCAGGATGTAAGAATAAATGGCTACATTGAACCTCTTGCCAAAAGGCTAATAGATATTTTAACTGCTGAGGATTTATGGCTCAAGGAGATAGTAGTTGTTGTTCAAGAGAAAAGGGATCCAGGTCCGCAGGTATTAGGTGAGGATTTAAAGATAGTTCATCAATACCTGCTGGTTTATGAAGTGAAAAAATGAAGGGGTTTTTAAATCGGTTGAGGGTTATCTACTATTACCTGAAATCCTCTTATAAAATATGGCGACTCAGGCGAGAACAAAAAGACGACCTTATTTATACAACCAAGGCGAATGTCCAAATTGGGGTCTATCCTGGTAGGAAGCCCGAATCCCCTTTTGATTTTATTGTAAAATTTAGAGAGCCTGGCAAACGTGAGCGCACACCTGCCCATGTCCATTTAATTGTTGAAATGTATGTGAAGCACGCCCATAACCCTTCGTTGACCATGAGATTGAAGGAACATATCTTGGCGATGTTGAGCCAAGTAAGGCCAGTAAACTCATTTCCGCCCAGCCTGCAGTTTTTTAAACCAGAACATATTGAGCAATTCAAGGAGTTGGACAGAGTGGGCGAGTTTACTGTTGAATTTCTGCTTGTTGTCACCGAACTGATGGCGATACAGGAGAAAACTAACTACCCTGAAGGCTCGCTAACCGAGAGCCTTTATAAAGACTTTGGGGTCAAAGATCGCTTCTCGGTGATTCAAAAGGCGGTGTTGAAAAGGTTAAGATGAAACAAAAAGGAGGGGATGTGAATAAGAGCAGGTTTGTGATTGGGTTTTTTATTGCTCTGGCCCTAATTCTTGCCGTAATAGGATGTTCAAAGCAATCACCACCCACAGGAAAGAAGGGGCAAAGTGAGCACAGCGGCCTTTTTCCTGCGCAAAAGGATGGTAAATGGGGCTATATCAACTCCAGCGGCAGGTTTGTCATTAAGCCGCAGTTTGAATGGGCGCGGGAGTTTTCTGAGGGTCTTGCGGGTGTGCGGGTTGGAAATGCCGGGGGCTATATCAACACGAGCGGGGAGTTTGTTATTAAGCCGCAGTTTGCTGCCACAAGGGATTTTTCGGAAAGTCTGGCAGCGGTGCAGGTTGGCAACCTGTGGGGTTATGTTGACCGGCAAGGTAAAATGGTCATCAGACCGCAGTTTCTCTGGGCATGGAAGTTCAAGGAAGGGTTTGCCCGGGTGCGCGATTATAAGACCAGCAAATGGTCATTAATAGATAAAAGGGGGAGATTTCTTTTGCCACCAAAGTTTGAGGTAATTGGCGATTTCTCGTTGGGTCTTGCCTGCGTGTGGGATTCGGCAAGTGGGAAGTGGGGCTATATTGACCATCGGGGTGAATTTGCCATCCCGCTCCAGTTTGAAAGGGCGCTGACATTCTCGGAGAGTCTGGCCGCAGTGCGAATAGACAAAAAGTGGGGCTATATTGACCCGCAAGGCAGGGTGGTCATCGAACCGCAGTTTGAAAATGCCTGGAGTTTCTCTGATGGGCTGGCGCCGGTGTTCTTGAATGGGAAGTTTGGATATATAGACAAAACCGGAAAGATGGTGATTGAACCACAGTTTGATGAGCCGGGAAGTTTTTCTGACGGGCTCGCGCCGGTGAGAATAGATAATAAATGGGGCTACATTGATACGACTGGCAGGATGGTGATAGAACTTCAGTTTGATTATGCCCGCAGTTTTGAGGGTGGTCTGGGATTTGTGCGGATGGGTGATAAGGAGGGGTATATAAATAAGAGCGGTAAGTTTGTGTTTGAGTGGAGGAAGGGTCAACCTTAACCATTTTCTCTGTGCAGCAGTTGCAGTAAATCCAAAATCCTGCTAAAATCCCAGATGTTATGAATCATCGTGAGTTGCGCCGGACATTTTTGGAGTTCTATGCCCAGCGGGAGCATAAGATTGTTCCCAGTTCCTCTTTAATCCCGCGGGATGACCCAACGCTGCTTTTTACCAATGCCGGAATGGTCCAGTTCAAGGCGCTCTGGGCAGGTGCGGTTGAGCTGCCTTATAAGCGGGCATGCTCAATTCAGAAGTGTCTGCGGGCATCGGACCTGGAGCGGGTTGGCAAGACACCAAGGCACTGCACCTTTTTTGAGATGCTGGGCAACTTTTCCTTTGGCGACTATTTTAAGGCTGAGGCGATTCCCTGGGCTTGGGAGTATCTCACCGAGGTGGTGAAAATTGACCCTTCAAGGCTTTATGTTTCGGTTTATCGGGAGGATGATGAGGCTTATGAGGTTTGGCATAAGGTTGTCGGGTTGCCAGAGGATAAGATTTTTCGGCTGGGCGAGGAGGACAACTTCTGGGGTCCGGCAGGTGGAACTGGCGCCTGCGGTCCCTGTTCTGAGATTTACTGCGACTTAGGAGCGGAGTTTGGTTGCGGCAAGGAGGGATGTGGTCCTGGTTGTGATTGCGACCGGTTCAGCGAGATTTACAATATTGTTTTTCCCCAGTTCAATCAGTTGCCAGATGGCACGAGGGTGCCTTTGAAGAACCGGGGAATTGACACGGGTATGGGGCTGGAGCGGCTGGCAATGGTTTCGCAGATGAAAAAGAGCATCTTTGAGACCGACCTGTTTGCACCGATTGTGAAGGGAATTGAGGAGATTTTAGGGATGGATTTAACCATTGATAACCGGCAGATGTTTTATGTTGCTGCCGACCATACGCGGGCGCTGGTGTTTGCGATTGCGGATGGTGGGATACCGTCAAATGAGGGCAGGGGGTATATCCTGCGCAATATTTTGAGAAGGGCGCTTTTGTTTGCCCAGCGGCAGAAGGTGTCTGAGCCTTTTCTTTACCGGGTTGCAGGTGTGGTGGTGGAGTTGATGCGGCAATGGTATCCAGAACTTGGGGCAAAAAGGGAGCAGGCGGCATTGATTATCAAGGCAGAGGAGGAGCGATTTTTGCGCACGCTTGCTGCCGGTCTGGAGATATGGCAGGAGGTTTTAAGTCGTTACAAGGATGAGGGTGTGGTTCCGGGTGAGGAGCTCTTCCGGCTGCACGACACCTATGGGTTTCATATTGAACTGGTGCAGGAATTGGCAGATGAGGCGGGGTTGAAACTTGACCAGGAGGGTTTTGAGCAGGCGATGCAGGAGCAGCGGGAGCGGAGCAGAAAGGCAACATTTATTGCCGAGGGTAAGGAGGCGGCGGTAGTGGATTCAGGTGCGCTGATGTCAGAGTTTGTTGGGTATGATATGGATGAGACTGAGACCGAACTGGTTGATTTCCAGCGGCTGGACGACGGGAGTTATGAACTGATTTTGGCAAGGACGCCGTTTTATTCTGAGAAGGGTGGTCAGGTTGGGGATACCGGCAGGGTGATGGGCGAGGGTTTTGAGTTTGAGGTTAAGGACAGTTATTTTCGGCACGGGGTGAGGCTGGCGCGGGCGGTTTTGAAGAAGGGCGAACCGAAGAAGGGGACGGTTTTTGCTGCGATTGATAAGGAGCGGCGCAGGGAGATTGAGCGGGCGCATACCGCAACCCATCTGCTGCATGCGGCACTGCGCCGGGTTCTTGGTGATTATGTGAAACAGGAGGGTTCGTTGGTTGAGCCGGGTAGGCTCAGGTTTGACTTTGCCGCATTTGAGCCTTTAAAACCGGCAGAGATTGAGGCGGTAGAGCGGCTAATTTATGAGCAGATTATCCGGGATGTGCCAGTTGAGCGGCTGGTGGATGTGCCTCTCGGCGAGGCAAAGCGGATGGGCGCCTTGGCATTTTTTGGCGAGGAGTATGGCGAGAGGGTGAATGTTTTACGGATTGGGGATTTTTCTGTTGAGTTGTGCGGTGGCACCCATCTGCGCCGGACAGGGGAGATCGGGTTTTTCCGGATTGTGGCTGAGACCGGTGTGGCTGCCGGAATCAGGCGGATTGAGGCGCTGGTGGGCAGGCAGGCTTTTGAGCGGTTGCGGGCCGAGCGGCAAACTCTTGACAGGTTGCAGGAGTTTTTGGGCGTGAGTGAGGGGGGGCTCATCAAGCGGGTGGAGGCGCTGAGCGATGAGGCAAAAAGGCTGGGTGCACGGGTGCGGCAGCTTTCAGCCCAGCTTGCCCGTCAGGAGGCAGCGGTTCTTGTTCAGCATGCTGAGATCAAAGGTAATATCAGGCTGATCATCGGGCACTTTGCCTTTTTTGAGGTTGATGAGTTAAGGATAATCTGCGACCGGGTGCGGGAGTTGCTGGTAAGTAATTATGCCGGATTTTTGAGCGGCGCGGTGAGCGGTTCAAGGTTGCGTTATGTTGTTTTTGTCAGTCCGGATTTACAGGCGCGGTTGCCTGCAGGGAAACTGGCAAAGGTGGTGGGAAATGCCCTTGGCGGTGGTGGCGGCGGCAGGCAGGATATTGGTGAGGGGGGTGGTGGAGTGGACAATCTGGAGGCGGGGAGGATGGCGTTCCGTAAGGAACTGGAAAATCTACTGGTTGAGGGTTAGAAGCGGCTGTCTCCAGCCGGCAGTTGAAGTTCCAAAAGTTTTTTAACCAGGCGCTGGCGTTCGAGGCTGTCAAAGTGGTAATCGGGGAGGAGGTCGTATTCAATGGTCATATAGTCGGGCCAGGAGTATTTTTGCTGGGTCATAAAGTCAAGGGCAGGAATGTCATCCTGGTCGTGGAGGTAGTGTTTAATCTGTTTCTCCATCTCCGGATAAATGGGTAGATAGCAGGATAGGGTCATTGCATAGCGGTCAAGGGTAACCGGTCTGCCTTCACTGACCATTACCGCCAACTGGATTTTTTCGGGTTTGAACCCCATTTGCCGTAAAGAGGAAATTAGCCCTTTTGCCTCGTCGGGGGTCATGTCGGTATCGGTGCCAATGATGTCAAAGAACCGGTGGATGAGAATATCACCCAGCCTGGTATCGGCAAGGGGCCAGATGCGGCTGCTGATGGTTTTGATGAGATTGAGGCTGTTACGGCAGCGGTCAAGGTCATCATAGGGCAGGTTGTTGCGCTGGCGGACAAATTTGAGCGCCTGGTCTGGGTCGGTAAGGTGAGTCTGATTGAGTTTAACCGGACCGATGTAATTGATGAGCGTGCGAATGAGCATGCGGAAGGTGTCAAAGTCAAGGGCGATAAAGCGGTGAATTTTTATGCCGAGGAGGTTTTCAAGGGTGCGGCGCAAGAGTGGCTCGCCGCCAATGGCAAAGGTATGGGTAAGTTTTTCCATTTTGTTGAAATCGGTTCGGGAGCCTGCCGAGGTTACTTTCGGGACGATGACGAGCAAATCACGGGGAATGGCAAAAAGGGTTACCCGGTTGAGGTTGATGTTGATGTGGGCGATGATGACGATGTCGGAATGAGCCACCTCTTCTCTCGGAATACGGGTGATACCACCTTTGTCCAGCGAGGGGTTAAGGGCGCGGGCGTCCTTGCCAATGAGGAGGATGTTGATTTCACCTCCTGGTACAGATAAAAGCGTGGTTGCCCTTGTCCTTCCTGGGCGCGGGGTCAGGAAGAAGATTAATGCTGCAATGATGAGGGCGATGATAATGCCAGCAGCGGGTAAGAGCCAGCGCCAGATTTTTTGCCGCTTCATATTTTAACGGGTTATTTTGAGCCTGATAGGGTAGCCGGTGAAACGGAAGTTGGTCCGAATGAGGTTGAGGACATAGCGCTCGTAACGGCTGGTGACGGTTTCCGGTCGTGAAAGACGCAAGCGAAAAATTGGGGGTCTGATACCTGTTTGAGTTAAACCGATGATATGGCAGTTGGGTGCGGGCGGGTTTTGCTTGAGTTCTTCAAGGATTGTGCTGTGGAGAAAGGTTCTGCTCAAGCGCATACCACCGGAATGATAGACCGCCTTTGCCTGGCGGATGGCGTTATACACACCTTTACCTGTGAGCGCACAGGTGTAGACCAAGGGGGCATAATTGACGAAGTGTAGTTTTGTCGTAATGTACTCCTGCACCTTTTTGTAGAGTTCTGGTGGTATGAGGTCAATCTTGTTGGCGACGATGACCAGCCCTTTACCATTTTCTTGAGCCAGATTGATAATGCGCTTGTCCTGGGCAGTTGGTCCTTCGGTGGCGTCAATTATTATCAGGGCAATATCACAGCGGCTGATGGTGTCAAGGGCGCGGCTAACCGAATAATACTCCACCGGCTGGTCGATGCGCGTGCGGCGGCGGATACCAGCGGTGTCAATGAGGCAAAACTTTTCGCCTTCAAACTCAAGAATTTCTTCAACGGTATCACGGGTGGTTCCTGGGGTGGGTGTGACAATTGCCCGTTCTTTTCCAAGGAGGCGGTTGAGAAAGGTTGATTTGCCGACATTGGGTCTGCCCAGAAGGGCAAGGAGAGGACATTTAGGTTGGAGGAGGGTTGCGGTTGGTAGGTGGAGGATAATCTCGTCAAGGAGTTCATCAACACCGGTGCCATGCTCGGCAGCGATGGAAAAGAGTCTCCTTGCACCAAGGCGATGAAATTCGCTCGGGTCAAATTTTTGCTTGATATCACTCTTGTTAACCGCAAGGAGAAATGTTTTCCCTTGGCGGCGCAGGCGGTCGGCGATTTCTTGGTCAAGGGGCAGGAGTCCGGCGGTGCCATCAACGACAAGAACAATCACATCGGCATCCGCAATTGCGATTTCAATCTGGCGGGCGATTTCCCTTTCCATCTCTTCAGTGGAATCGGGGACAAAGCCGCCGGTGTCAATTACAAAGAATTCCTTGCCCTGCCAGTGCGCCAGCCGGATTATTCGGTCGCGAGTAACACCAGGCTCTTTAAGAGTGATGGCAACCCTGCCACCAACTATTCGGTTGAAAAGGGTTGATTTGCCGACATTGGGGCGTCCGAGGATAGCAACCGTCGCCATAGAATCTATAGCCTATAATTTTTTTCCAAATAGTCAATGGGTGGCAATTTCAATCAAGACCGCTCAACAGAAGCAGGAGATGGGTAGCACTAATAGAAGAAGAGAGGAAAGTAGGCAAAAGATGACCAAAAATTTCCCTTCAGGTTTCGCTTGACAGAGGGGGATTTCTGCTCACAATGAGATAGTTACACCACCAGCGTGTAACAGGATGACGATGGTTTACTAACCGCCCTTACGGGCAGAAAGGAGTAGGTATATGCCTCGTGGCGAAGCATTAATGAAACGCACGGTGAAGTTGACCGATGCGATGCAGCCGGTTTTTGGCCCGGGGAAGGCTATCAAGGTAAAGGATATCAATAAGAAGCTCTGGGCTTATATCAAGAAACACAATCTGATGACCGGGACCGGACCGTTGATGAAGCGCTCCATCAAGCTGACCCCTGACCTGCAGGCGATTATGGGCAAGAAAACATCGGTCAAGGTCGGCGAGATGATGAAACTGCTCTGGGCTTATATCAACAAGAACAAGCTCTTTTAAGAAAACATAAACTAAGAAAGGCAGACCCCCGGTGACCCCCGGGGTCAGCCTTTTTATTATACCGAAGAAAGAGAAGTCAATTTATTTTTTAAGTTTAGTTTTATCAAAGTGTTATGAATCTACAAAAATGTTAAAATAAATTTAATTTTCTGCTTGACTTGTGGCAAAGAAATGATTATTATATTGGTAGCCAAAATTTTCGAGATTTTGCTCTTTGACAATTTGGAGAAGAGGCAGGCTGATATTCACCTCAAGCTACTAAGAGCACATGGTGGATGCCTCGGCAGTTGAAGGCGATGAAGGGCGTGGTAAGCTGCGATAAGCGCCGGTGAGCTGCACACAAGCTTTGACCCGGCGATTCCCGAATGGGGTAACCCGTGTGGAGTAATGTCCACACATCCCGGGATGAATCCATAGTCCTGGGAGGCTAACCCGGGGAAGTGAAACATCTCAGTACCCGGAGGAAAAGAAAGCAACTGCGATTCCCTGAGTAGTGGCGAGCGAAAGGGGAAGAGCCCAAACCGATTCCGGTGTCAAGCCAGCAGGCGTTGCCGGAACGGGGTTGCGGGACCAGCCACGCTAACTGCTGTGAGGCGAGGGAGTGAGAAAGGTCAACCGTTAGTCGAAGTCTTCTGGAAAGAAGCACCAGAGAGGGTGATAGTCCCGTAGGCGAAAGCGGTTGGCTCTCCCGCGGCTGGAATCCCAAGTACCACGGGGCACGAGAAACCCTGTGGGAATCAGGGAGGACCACCTTCCAAGGCTAAATACTCTCAACTGACCGATAGTGCACCAGTACCGTGAGGGAAAGGTGAAAAGAACCCCTGGCGGGGAGTGAAATAGAACCTGAAACCATGTGCTTACAATCAGTGGGAGCAGCCTTTCGCCTTTCCGCAAGGTTTGGCGATGGCTGTGACCGCGTGCCTTTTGCATAATGACCCGGCGAGTGAATGTGCGTGGCGAGGTTAAGCCTCATTTGAGGCGAAGCCGGAGCGAAAGCGAGTCCTAATTGGGCGACTAGTCGCGCGCATTCGACCCGAAACCCGTGTGATCTACCCATGGCCAGGTTGAACTTGGGGTAACACCCAAGGGAGGACCGAACCGGTGACCCTTGCAATAGTCTCGGATGAGCTGTGGGTAGGAGTGAAAGGCTAATCAAACCGGGTGATAGCTGGTTCTCCCCGAAATGCCTTTAGGGGCAGTCTCGCAAGTTTTGTTGCGGAGGTAGAGCACTGGACGGGCGCTCCCCCACAATGTGGGGGAAAACCCGACCAAACTCCGAATGCCGCAACATCAGATTGCGGGAAAGAGGCTGTGAGCTCTAAGGTCCATGGCCGAGAGGGGAATAACCCAGACCATCAGCTAAGGCCCCTAAGTGTATGCTAAGTGGGAAAAGAGGTGAGGTTGCTCAGACAGCTGGGATGTTGGCTTAGAAGCAGCAATCATTTAAAGAGTGCGTAACAGCTCACCAGTCGAGCGACCTTGCGCTGAAAATTTATCGGGGCTCAAGCATACCGCCGAAGCTGTGGACTTCAGTTCGTAGCGAACTGGAGTGGTAGGGGAGCGTTCTGCAGTAGGTTGAAGCCCGACCGCGAGGCCGGGTGGACGAACCAGAAGTGATTATGCCGGGACGAGTAGCGTTAAAACAGGTGAAAAACCTGTTCGCCGAAAACCCAAGGGTTCCTGGGGAAGGTTAATCCGCCCAGGGTTAGTCGGTGCCTAAGCCGAGGCCGAAAGGCGTAGGTGATGGGAATCCGGTCAACATTCCGGAACCACCTTGGTGTCGTTACGAGCTAAGGGGGGACGCAGTTGGAATGGTTTAGCCCCGTGCTGGATCGGGGTCTAAGCCACGGTGATGGCGTGTAGGCAAATCCGCACGCGGAATTCACTGTGGTGATGGGGACCCTGCCGTTAGGCAGGGGAACTGAACCGGACCTGCTGCCGAGAAAAGCCTCTATGCCAGACATCAGGGTGACCGTACCGTAAACCGACACTGGTGGGTGAGGAGAATATCCAAAGGCGCTCGGGTGAGCTCTCGTTAAGGAACTCGGCAATCTAACCCCGTAACTTCGGGAGAAGGGGTGCCACCGCAAGGTGGCCGCAGTGAAGTGGCTCTGCCGACTGTTTAACAAAAACACATGTCTCTGCTAAGCCGTGAAGGCGAAGTATAGGGACTGACACCTGCCCGGTGCCGGAAGGTTAAGGAAGGGGGTCAGCCGCAAGGCAAAGCTCCCGACCGAAGCCCCGGTAAACGGCGGCCGTAACTCTAACGGTCCTAAGGTAGCGAAATTCCTTGTCGGGTAAGTTCCGACCCGCACGAATGGTGTAACGAGTGGAGCGCTGTCTTAACGAGAAGCCCGGCGAAACTGTAGTGGCGGTGAAGATGCCGCCTGCCCGCGATTGGACAAAAAGACCCCGTGAACCTTTACTACACCTTGTCATTGGACCTTGGCCGAGCATGTGTAGAATAGGTGGGAGGCTGTGAGGTCCGGGCGCCAGTCCGGACGGAGCCGTCAGTGAAATACCACCCTTGTTCTGTTGGGGTTCTAACACCGTGCTGTACATCCAGGCGGTGGACAGTGGCAGGCGGGTAGTTTGACTGGGGCGGTCGCCTCCCAAAAGGTAACGGAGGCGTTCAAAGGTCGGCTCAGCACGGACGGCAACCGTGTGTGGAGCGCAAGGGCATAAGCCGGCCTGACTGTGAGACGGACACGTCGAGCAGAGACGAAAGTCGGACCTAGTGATCCTGTGGCTCTGCGTGGAAGGGCCATAGCTCAACGGATAAAAGGTACTCCGGGGATAACAGGCTGATCGGGCCCGAGAGTTCACATCGACGGCCCGGTTTGGCACCTCGATGTCGGCTCATCGCATCCTGGGGCTGGACAAGGTCCCAAGGGTTGGTCTGTTCGCCCATTAAAGCGGTACGTGAGCTGGGTTCAGAACGTCGTGAGACAGTTCGGACTCTATCCATCGTGGGCGCAGGAGACTTGAGGGAAGCTGCCCATAGTACGAGAGGACCTGGGTGGACGTACCTCTGATGTACGAGCTGTCCTGCCAAGGGCACCGCTCGGTAGTCAAGTACGGAAGGGATAACCGCTGAAGGCATCTAAGCGGGAAGCCCATCCCAAGATTAGGTCTCCCGCGTGCTCGCCGCAAGGCGATGCACCCTGAAGGCCCCTGGTAGACTACCAGGTTGATAGGCCACAGGTGTAAGCGCAGCAATGCGTTCAGCCGAGTGGTCCTAATCGGCCGTGCGGCTTGAGAGTTCAGTCTGCTTCTTCTCCTTAAAGAGTTTGGAGTTTTGTATTCCCGGCGGTGATACCGGAGGGGAAACACCTCTTCCCATACCGAACAGAGCCGTTAAGCCCTCCAGGGCCGATGGTACTGCGCTGGCAACGGCGTGGGAGAGTAGGTCGCTGCCGGGTTTTAATTTTGTAAAAAAATCTACTAGCGAATCTTCTCAAAGAGAAAGTGGCCTTTCTTTGCTCAGTGAATCGTGGTGCGTGAAATTGTCCCTTGTGGCCTTACCCGAATAATTACCGCAACCATAAATCCGTTTTGCCCAATATTATAAATATCACAACCCACCGCTTTGTTTTTGGTTTGAAAGATTTAGTTGACAAAAAAGTTGGTTTGGTGTAATATTATATACTTAATGAATTGGAATTTAATACCTTTAAGGAGGTTTAAATATGGCGAATGAACAGACACCGATTGATGATGGCGGTGCCGCATTAGAACAGAAATACGGCGTACCGTTTATTGATTTAAATACATTTCGTTTGGACTCTGAGGTAATGCAGTTATTTACTGAGGATTTTCTTCGCAAAAACCGGGTCATTCCACTTTTCCGCTCGGGAAACACGCTCGCAGTAGCAATGGTCGATCCTGGGGACATATTTACGATTGATGAGGTACGGAGAACAACCGGTATGGATATTACACCTATGGTCTGTCGGGAAACCGACCTCTACCAAGCGCTAAACCAGTATTACTCGGCACCGTCACCTGATGAAGCCCAGGAGGATCTCGAGCTGGCAGATTTGGACGACCTCCCGGTTGAGGAGGAGACCGGGGTGGCGGCAGAACAGGGGCTGGAGCCTCAGAAATTAGAGGCGCTCGCATCAGAAGCACCGGTTGTCCGATGGGTGAATCAGATGATAATTCGGGCGGTGCGCGAACGTGCCAGTGACATCCATATTGAACCAACCCGTGAAGGGTTGCGGGTTCGTTTCCGGATTGACGGTGTTCTCCATCCGATTGTCTCTCCGAAGAAGGCCTTGCAGTTGGCGGTTGTCTCTCGTATCAAGATTATGTCCCGAATGAACATCGCGGAAAAGCGTGTGCCTCAGGATGGTCGTTATGGTGCCTTTGTTGACGGACGCGAAATTGACTTCCGTGTTTCTACATTCCCGACAACTTACGGCGAAACGGTGGTAATGCGTATCCTTGACCGTACCCGCCTTTTGTCAATTGACGAATTGGGTCTGGTTGATGAAGCCAATGCGGCGCTGCGGGAGATGATTGCCAAACCTCACGGCGTTATCTTAGTCACCGGCCCCACTGGTTGCGGAAAGTCCACCACCCTTTACGCCATCCTTGCTGAGATCCGCTCTTTGGACAAAAATATCATTACTATTGAGGACCCGGTTGAATATGATATTGATGACATCTGTCAGTCTCAGGTGAATGAGCGTGCTGGTTACACCTACCTTGTCGGTCTGCGTCATATTCTCCGTCAGGACCCGGATGTGATAATGATTGGTGAGATTCGTGACGCAGAGACCGCAAGCGTGGCGATTCGTGCCGCTCTGACCGGTCAGCTGGTTTTCTCCACTATTCACACTAACGATGCACCAGGAACGGTTACCCGTTTAATCGATATGGGTATCGAGCCCTTCCTTGTTGCCTCCGGTCTTGAGGGTGTTGTTGCCCAAAGGCTGGTGCGTCGTATCTGCCCGAAATGCAAGGTTGAGTATGAGCCACCACCAAAGATGCTCGAGGCTCTTGAATTACCACCTGGTACAAAGTTCTACAAGGGCACAGGGTGTGAGCACTGCCGGAATACCGGTTATCGAGGTAGAATCGGCATCTTTGAGGTTATGAGGATGAACGACCGCATCCGGGAACTGGTTGTGACCAGACCACCAACATCTTCGGTGCGGGCGCTGGCACGGGAATTCGGGATGAAGACCCTCTGGGAGGATGGACTGCGCAAGGTTGTTGCTGGAATCACCACTATTGAAGAGGTGATGGAAGAAGCAGAAAAGGTTGAGTAACCTATAAGAGAGGAGAGATATGCCACTCTTTCGTTACAAGGTTCGTGACAAACAAGGGAGGATTGTATCCGGAACCCTTGAAGGTGCGGATATAAAAACCGTAACCGACCAGATTGACGCCCTCGGCTATATTCCGATTTCCATCCGCGAAGAGAAAAGGGCTGCCATTCGGGGTCCGCAACTCAACCTCAGTCAGTATTTTGAGCGGGTAAAACTTGTTGACCTCATCAACTTCACGCGGCAGTTCGTCACACTGCACCGCGCCGGTCTGCCGATGCTGACAGCAATCGGTGCCCTGCAGGCACAGACCAAATCCAAGCCCCTGGCAAAGGCGCTTGATGCCATCCGCAAAGACCTGATGGGCGGTGCCGGTCTGTCAGTGGCGATGGCAAAGCACCCACGTATCTTCAACGACCTCTATGTCAATTCTGTCTGGGCAGGTGAGACCGGCGGTGTGCTTGATGACATCCTTGACCGGCTGGTGATGCTCCTTGAGCACGAGCGGAAACTCAGGTCTGATGTCGGGAGTGCCATGCGTTACCCGATAATCCTGATGGTCTTCTTTGTCATCGCGGTCATCGTTCTTGCCACATTTGTTTTGCCCAAGTTTGTCTCGCTCTTAACCACAGTTGGTGGCAAGATGCCGCTACCGACTCAGATTCTCATCGCGGTCACGAACTTTATGGGCAAGTACTGGTATATCATTGCTCTTCTGCTTGCCGCGGTCGTTGTCCTTTTCTATATGTTTATCCGTACCAGTGCGGGCAGAATGTGGTGGGACCGGACCAAACTCCGCCTGCCGATTTTCGGACCTATCGTTTACAAGATGGCACTTTCACGGTTTGCCCGGATGTTTGAGACCCTTGACCGCACCGGTCTGCCGATTCTCCGGAGCCTCAACCTCGTATCCAAAACCATTGGCAATGTCTATCTGTCCCAGGCGGTTGACAGCCTTACAGAGAGTGTTCGCCGCGGTCGGGGTCTTGCCGCACCGATGCGGGAGTTGGGTGTATTTCCACCGATGGTTGTCCAGATGGTGGCAACCGGCGAGGAGTCCGGTGCGCTCGATGAGATGTTAAAGCAGATTTCTGACTATTACGACAGCGAGGTGGAGTATGCTGTTAAGAACCTCACCGGGATGATTGAGCCGATAATGATTCTCATGATGGGTGTGGCCGCGGTCTTTCTGATTGTTGCCATCATCATGCCCTATATGTCGATTCTCACCAGTTTCGGCTCGGGCGGCGGTTACGGCATGTAATAATAATAAAAACAAACAAAGCGCCGGCCCTGTTTTTGAATGAAAGGAGGCAGGGCCGGTTTTTATTAAATATCTAAATTTTCTACCTTGCGGGCGTTCTTTTCAATAAACTCACGACGCGGCTCAACCTCCTCACCCATCAGCATCCTAAAGACCGCATCCGCCTCGGTTGCGTCCTCCATCGTTACCCTCTTCAAGGTGCGTTTCTCGGGATTCATCGTTGTCTCCCAAAGTTGCTCCGGATTCATTTCACCGAGACCCTTGAACCGGGCAATTTCAAGGTTATCGCCCTTTGCCTTTTTGGTAAAGGCTGCCAGCTCCTCGTCGCTGTAGAGGTAAAACTCCTGCTTTCCCTGCCGCACCCGGTAAAGCGGCGGCTGGGCGATGTAAAGGTAGCCCGCCTCAATCAACGGTTGCATAAACCGGTAAAAGAAGGTGAGGAGGAGGATGCGGATGTGGGAGCCGTCAACATCCGCATCGGTCATTATCACAATCCGGTGATAGCGCGCCTTCTGGGGGTCAAAGTCATCCTCGCCCACACCAGCGCCGATTGCCGAGATTATCGCCCGGATTTCGTTGTTGGAGAGAATCCGGTTCAAGCCGGACTTTTCCACATTTAAAATCTTGCCCCGCAATGGCAGGACCGCCTGAAACCTGCGGTCCCGTCCCTGCTTTGCTGAACCGCCGGCAGAGTCGCCCTCAACGATGTAGAGTTCACTTTCCTCCGGGTCCTCAGAGGCGCAGTCTGCCAGTTTTCCCGGGAGGGTATCAGATTCCAAGAGCGAGCGGCGTCGGGCAAGTTCGCGCGCCTTGCGCGCCGCCAGCCGTGCCTTGGCAGCGGCAATCACCTTTTCCAAAATCCGGTTTGCCACCCGCGGGTTTTCCTCAAAGTAGGCGGAGAGCCGTTCATTGACAACCGTCTCAACAATGCTCTTGGCTTCGCTGTTGCCCAGTTTGGTCTTGGTCTGACCTTCAAACTGGGGGTCGGGAATTTTAACCGAGACCACCGCGGTCAAGCCCTCACGGGTGTCCTCACCGGCCAGTTCAATCTCCTCCTTTAACTGACCGGTCTTGCGGGCATACTCGTTGATGCAGCGGGTGAGTGCCGCCTTGAAGCCGGAGAGGTGGGTTCCGCCCTCATGGGTGTTAATTGTGTTGGCAAAGGAGAAGATGCTCTCGACAAAGCCGTCGTTGTACTCGAAGGCAACCTCCACCTCCATACCGTTGCGCTTCTCCTCAATCACTATTGGCTTGTGCAGCCGGTTCCTGCCCTTGTCAAGAAAGGCGATGAACTCCACCAGTCCGCCGGGGTAATGAAATGTCTCCTCCCGGTTAGCGGTCTCATCCACCAGCCTGATTTTTAAGTTCTTGTTGAGATAGGCGAGTTCGCGCAGCCGGTTGGCGAGGATGTCGTAGCTGAAGCTGACCTTCTTGAAAATCTTCGGGTCGGGTTTGAAGGTAATCTTTGTCCCCCGCTTTTTGGTCTTGCCGGTGACGGTTAGTTCCTTTTTCACCTGCCCGCGCTCAAACTCCATCCGGTAAATTTTGCCATCCCGGTACACCTCGGCAATGAGATACTCGGCAAGGGCGTTGACAACCGAAACCCCGACGCCGTGCAGACCGCCGGAGATGGAATAGACCTTGTGCTCAAACTTGGCGCCGGAATGGAGGATGGTCAGCACCACCTCAAGCGCCGACTTTTTCTCGGTCGGATGGATGTCAACCGGAATACCCCTGCCATTGTCCTCAACCGAAACCTCATCCTCGCTGTGGAGGGTAACGGTGATTAAGTCGCAATAGCCGGCAAGCGCCTCGTCAATGGCATTGTCCACCACCTCAAAAATTAGATGGTGGACACCGCGGGTGCCAACATCGCCGATGTACATTGCCGGTCGATGCCGGACCGCCTCCAAACCTTTCAAGACATGGATTTGTGCTGCACTGTAGGTCTCGGGCACGGAAATAATTATAGCAAATTATAAAGGGGAATCAAGTGTTGAAGGGCGTGCTTTTGAGGACAAAGCGGACATCGGTTATGAGCCCCTTGCCGATATGGCGGCTGATTTTTGTCAAAAGTTCGCCTTTAAGATAATAAAGCTGCGCCATCCAGGCGGGCGAATCAACCGCCACCACCAGTGTTTTGTCCTCAACCGCAAACGCCCTTGAGTGCTTGGCAAGCCCTTCGCCAGCAATAAGGCTCCAGTCCGCCACCGCCCGGTAAGCCAGCATCTTGTCATTAAGACCGAGCTGCCGCAGGACCGCGGGCAATCGGTCCTGCATGCTCTTAAACCCTTTTGCCTTTCTCTTTGCCATTTGTTCTATAATAAAAGCACAAAAAGACAAATCAATAAAAGAAAGCCCGAGAAAGCCTACCCGTAACCCGCGAACAGGCTGAAAATCGGCTAAGATTCGTAAATTCATAACTTAAACAAAGCCTGAAATCAGGAGGGGGGTGACCCCCCAGGTGAGCCTGGCAGTGAAAAATGGTATAAAAAATTTGTCTCTCAGGGAGATAATTGTTTGACAGATAGCCCTGTTCGTCGTTAAACTGATTTATGCCCTTGGTAACTCAGCCTTTGAAACCGGAACTCATCGCCAAACTGAAAGGGATTGACCTGAAGGCGCGGTTGGTGGTTGAGGGGTTTCTTGCCGGTCTGCACCGCTCGCCTTATAAGGGGTTTTCGGTTGAGTTTGCCGAGCACCGCCAGTATATGCCCGGAGATGAACTCAAGCGGATTGACTGGCGCGTGTATGCCCGCACCGACCGGTTTTTTGTGCGCGAGTACGAGGAGGAGACCAACCTGCGCGCCTATCTTGTGCTTGACGCGTCCAACTCAATGGCGTATGCAACCGGCGGTTATACCAAACTTGACTATGGCTGCTGGCTTTGTGCGGCGCTTGCCTATCTCTTGAACCGTCAGAAGGATTCAACCGGTCTTGTCACCTTTTCAAGTAAGATTGACCGCTATATCCCCTGCCGTGCCCGTGCCAGCCATCTGCGCATCCTTTGGCGCGAACTGGAGAACTTGAAACCCGGGGGCGAAACCGATTTGAGCAGAACCCTGCATGAACTTGCCGAGCGCATCAAGCGGCGGGGGCTGGTGATAATCATCTCTGACCTTTGGGACGATGAAAAGGCAATCATATCTGCCCTGCGCCACTTCCGGGCGCGCAAGCACGAACTGCTGCTCTTCCACATCTTTCATCCGGATGAGGAGAAACTTGACTTCCGCAATCCTGTGGTTTTGCGCGACCTTGAGAGCGGGCAGGAGATAACCGTTGACCCGCGGCTGATTCAGGCGCAATACCGCGCCGGTTTTGCCAGGCGCGTTCAGGAGTTTCGCCGCGGCTGCGCGGAGGCGGCAATTGACTATCAGCCGATAAGCACCGCCACCCCTTTTGACCAGGCGCTGCTTGCCTATCTTGAGCGCCGGCGCCGTTTGGGCTGATGCGCTTTTTCTCACCTCAGTTTTTCTGGCTTTTGCCCCTGGCCGCAATCCCCTTTATCATCCATCTTTTGAGCCGTTTGCGTTTGCGGCGCAAGGATTTCCCTTCGCTTCTGCTTTTGCAGACGGTGCGCCGTGAGCGCTTCTCATGGCTTCGGCTCAAGGAAATCATCCTGCTTGTCCTGAGAACCCTTACCCTGCTCTTGCTGCTTTTTGCCTTGACCCGTCCGTATCTGCCGGTAAGAAGTCCCGGCTTTCTCAGGACCGAGCGGCTGCTCTTGATTCTTGACGACTCCTACAGTATGGGTTATGGTGACCGCTGGCATCAGGCGCTGGCTGCCTGCCGGCAAATCAGCAACTCCACCTCTCGCCCTTATCTTCTCCTTGCCAGTCAACCGGAGACATTGTTCGCCGGTCAAACTGCGGTTCACAACATCCTTGACGCCATCAAGCCATCCACACTTGCGCCCCTTCTTTATCCTGCGCTCAATCGGGCAGCAGCCTTTGTCAATAGTAGTCCGATGCCGGTTGTGCTCATCACCGACCTGCAGGAGCGCACATTTCCCGATTCCCTGCCGGCAAGCCTTATAGAATTTCTTGAGGTTATCAATGTTGGGGGCGTGAGGTTCGAAAATGCCGGTATCGCCCGTGTTTATCTTGAGGATAACACCATCAAGGCGGAGATTGCCAATTACTCAAATTCAGCAATTAGTCGCATTGTCCAGCTGAAAATTGGGAACCACCTTGAGGAGCAGGCTGTTGACCTCAAGCCCAAGACAAAGACAAAAATAAACTTCAGCTATCGTTTGGAAAAGCCGGGCACCTATACCGGCACGGTTGAACTTGTCTTTGATTCCTTAACCATTGACAACATCCGTTACTTTGCCTTTACCATTCCGAAGCAGACCCCGGTGCCGATTTTTGCCTCTGCGGCAGTGCCAGGAGAATACATCTATCTTGCGCTCTTGGCCGATACCACTCTTTTTCAACCATTCCTTTTGGACATCACCCAGTTGCGGAAAACTGAGCTGCGCAAGTATCCGGTTATCATCATCACCGATGCCGGAGCGCTTCAGGATGCTGATTTTGACCGGCTTGAGTTTTATCTTCATTCCGGCGGTTCTGCCTTGGTCTGCGCGGCTCCAACCCTGCCGGAGAATTCAGGGTTGGGCAGGTATCTCAAACTCATCGGGCAAGCCCAGCCTGCCGGGTTTGTCGCTGTCAGTGAGATTGACACCAGCCATCCTGTCCTTGACATATTTCGCAAAACCGACCTTGCTCAGATTAGGGTCTTTCGCTACTCTCGCTTTGCAGGCGCGCATACCCTTGTCCAATTGAGCAGCGGTGACCCGCTAATCCTGGAGCTTTTAGAGAAGCCTGTTATCATCTGGTCGTTTGCGCCTGTTCCTGAGGCAACCGATTTGGTGTACAAGGCAGCCTTTGCCCCGCTACTCCATCGCACCCTTGCCCATCTCACCAGCCTCGCATTGAAATCTGAATTTACTGCGGGTGAGACCATCCGGCTTGATGTTGCCAGTTCTCGACCCCATCTGCTCTCAACGCCGGTTTATGAAAGGAGCTTAACCCCTGAACCGGCTCTACCCCGTCCTTATCTCCTTATTACCGAGACAAAGGTTCCGGGTATCTATAGGGTGATTAATAGCGATACCCTGACAATCGTGGTTAACCCTTTGCCTGAAGAGGGGGATTTGACACCAGTACCCTTAAGCCAGGTTAGTAAAAAAGGGATAAAGGTTCGCACCGGCTCAGGCGCAGCCATCACCGAACTCGCCCAGTGGCTTTTTTACCTTGCCGCCTTTTGCTTTTTCTTGGAGATGCTGATTCTTGCCCTTGAACGCAATCAGAGGAAGATGCCGGTATGAAGGTAGTTCACATAGCGCTGGAAAACGGTCTCATCCTCTAAGACCGAAACCCGGGAAATCACCACCATTGGACCATCGGCATTGACCTTGAGACCGTAGGCGTGATGTCCGGGCTCCCGCACCACAAACCCGATATCGTAAACCTCTTCCGCCTTCTGATAGCCCCTGCCGGTAACCTGTTCCATAAACCAGGAGAGGTTGTCGGCAATGGCGCTGAGTGCGGGCAGAGGTGCAAGAGGGTTTAGGAGCGGGATTAAAATCACCTCACCCCCACGTGCCCTCTGGTCAACAACCTCGGCCCGGTCAAGGTCAACAAACTGTCTTAACTCCTCAGGTGAGCGAAGCTCCATAACTCAATTTAACCATTACAAGGCATAAGTCAACCTTGAACATCCTCAACCTTTTGCCCAAAGAGATGGGCATAAACCTTGGCATTGCCCACCATATTGGCAATCAGGCAGAACTCGTTGGGCTTATGTGCCTGACCGCAGTTTTTGCCCCAGACAACCGCCGGAATCCCCAGCCTCCGGAAAAAGGCAGCAACCGTGCCACCGCCAATCCCTTTGGGAAACGGCTCTTTGTTGTAAACCGCTCGTACCGCGTGCGCAAGCATCTTTACCACCGGCGCATCCGGAGATGTCTGCGGTGCTGCCTGCGCCTTTTGCTCAACCTCTACCTTGATTTTCACCTTGAACTCCGCCTCAATCTCTGCCTTCACCTCCTCTACCTTATTTAAGACCTCTTCAAGTTGGTATTGAGGTAAAATCCGCATATCAAAATAGAAGACATCCTCTCCCGGAATGGTGTTGATGTTGGGGACATTTGCCTCCTTTTTGGTCGGTTCAATCGTTGAGTAGGGGGGTGTGAAGAGCTCATCCTTGGCAGCAAAGGTGTGGTGCAAAACCTTATCCAGCCGTAAAAGGAGGTTGGCACCTGCCCGATGGGCGTTGTTGCCATGATGGGGTGTTGAGCCGTGCGCCTGCTGACCATAGGTTGTAAACTTGAGCCACAAGATGGACTTCTCGGCAATCTCAAGAAGGGTGCCTTCCTCATTACCGGCATCCGGGACAACAACCAAATCGTCAGGGGCGCAGAATTTGTGATTGTTTAAGAGCCAGTCAACCCCGAACTCAGAGCCGGTCTCCTCATCCGCAACCAGCATCAGCCCAACCGTCAGTTGTGGTTTCAGACCAAGATTTAAAAGCGCCTTTAAGGCAAAGATGCTTGCCACCATCTCCTGCTGATTGTCCTCAACCCCGCGACCAAAGATTTTGCCATTCTCAACTCGGGCAGCAAACGGGTCAGAAAGCCACAACTCCTTTGGTCCTGAAGGCACAACATCAAGATGGGTCATAACCCAGATAGTTGGTCTTGCCCTTTTACCGGCAAGTTTGGCGATAATGCTTGGTCGATAGCCGCACGGAGCCGAAGGGTCAGGTGCGCGCAGCTCCAGAACCTCAAGACCCCAGGAGTCAAGTAAGGGTTTGAGATAATCAACCCTTGCCTTTTCACCCTCACCACCTGACCTCGGGCTGATTGCAGGGAGCGCGGTCAGGCGGCGCTGCATTTCAATCATCTCCGGCTCAAGCCTTTCAATCTCCTGACAGATTTTTTCAAATATTTGTTTTTCCCACATCCCCCAATCATAACAACCATAACCATCGGGTCAAATTCAGGCTTTTAAATTAAACCCAACCTTTGCCTCAAAGTTGAGCGGTTTGCTAAAATCGCCAAGATTTCCCCTTTTCCGATTCATTTTCAATCATTTGTCTGGAAAGATTTTGGCTCTGTTTCTGCGATTACCCCTTCCCTTGTTATTAAAATCAAATTCAATGTAAAACTGAACTTGGGGTTTAATGTTAACCACGAAAACATTATCATACTGGAGAGGATAGAGGGGAGGGTGGGGAGGACCTACCTGTTTTCTTTATCGCTTGAAAAATCAAATACTTAGAAAATTATACCCTGAAAATATAACAGTACTCTTTCCGCGGCTAAACAGGGCAGGTTGGGAGATATAAAACCTTGATTTTTGAACAATCCGGGCTATATTAATTTTGATGTTAAGCCGGCGGTGGTTGGCTATTTTTCTCCTTTTGTGGATTTCTTTTTCCTCTGCCCAGTTTCCGTGCGACACCATCGGCTGGACCGACCGGGACCGGCAGTTTTTGGGTCCGGCTGTGCGCTATCTTGCCTATGACACCGCACGCGGGTTTCATGCCATCTACAAGACCGGTTATGGCGAAATCCGGTATAACTTTAGACCAAAGAATGGCAACTGGCGCTGGGATGAAGGGGTAACTGTCAACCCTTATCAGCGCAACCTTGGCTGCCTTGACTATGACATCACCAATGGCAGGGCTTTAATCGCCACGGACTATCTCTTCAAAGGCAGAAGGCTCATCACCCTTTTTATTGACTCTGCCTGTGGCGCGGGCAGGTTTGAGGAGACCACAATTGGTCCCAATCTTCAGTTCAACCTTGTTGCCGCTGCCAGGTTTGGCTATCCCAAGTTTGCCGCGATTAGGAACGAAAGCCTTTACTATTACACCCAGTGGTCAAGGCGCAACCTCGGACCGATTGGGCCTTTTGCCCTGCACAACATCTTCGCCTCAAAAATCTCCAGCAGGCTGGGCTTTGTCTGGACCGAATATCGGACAAAAAAGATTTATCTGCGCGAGACACCTGATGGTGGTGGCACCTGGTACGGGACAAGGAGCCTTTCTGACTCTGTGCCATCAGACTGCAACCGCTCCCTTTTTGGCGGCTGTCTAACCTACGACTCGGTCCAGCCCCATCTGGTCTGCGACCTTTATGACGGTGAAAACCGAGGCAGGGTTCAGCTCTGGCACTACTGCCAGTATCAGGAGCCTAACTGGAGTTTTATCACCGAATGCACCTTTGCCGACACCAGCAAACTCGGTTTTTACACCGCTGCGCTCTGCCGTCCATCAATCGGAATTGACCGCAGAAGGTTTCACTCCGATTTCAACCGGCTTTATTGTGTCTGGGAGCAGTTTGACCCGCAAAACATTGACCCCAGAACCAATATCGCCCGTGCTGACATCTGGGCTGCTGCTTCATTTGATAACGGCAGAACCTGGACCGAGCCCTTAAGGCTCACCCAGCCGGATGAGGCGAGCAAACGGTTTCCCTATCTTGCCGAGGTTGTTGACGACACATTGCACATCCTTTACTTTGCCGACCAGGAGGCGGGCTCGTGGGAGCTGGGTGAGGGTGAAAGGAGATTAAATCCGGTGATTTATCTCCGCGTTCCTGCAGACATATTTATCGGACAGGGGATTAACAGCCCTGAGGAAAAAAATTTAAGCGTTGCGCCGGGGATACCAACAATTCTTACCGGCTCCTTTCTTAACTCATTGACCGGCAACTTCTCCCTTTATGACAAATCCGGCAGAAGGGTCAATCTAAAAAATTTTGAACGGTTACCCGCCGGTGTTTATTTTTTGCAAATTCCAACCACCTCAGGTCAGAGAGTCAAACCGATTGTAAAACCAAAATAAAAATAGATGAAAAGACAGTTAAAGCAGGTTACACCATTTTGATTGGCGACCAAGCGATATTACTCGGTATAAAAATATCGTCGCAATTGCTCTTCGGGCAAATAGCGGCATGCCTGCCGGAATATCGCATAAATAGTGCCGGTATCAAGTTCTTTGTGGGTTACGAGGGTCAAAGTCTGCTTCTCACCGGCTGAACTTATCCTTCGCAACTTAATATGGCTTCCCCTTTGGGAATGGACCTCAAACCCAAATTGTTGTAGAATTTTAATGACCTCCGGACCTGTGAGCCTTTTTAGTTTAGATGGCACTTAGGATGGGCTCTAATTCCATCGTAATTATTAAAGAAGGATTCCGGGCAAACCCCAACTCCGCAAGGTCCTCATTTTCTAAGTGTAGTGCCACCGCCTCTCTGAGATTGGCGATGGTCTCGTCAACCGTTTTACCCTGAGTAACTACACCAATTTCAACACATTCTGCCACATAATACTTCTCCCCTTTGCGGATAAATGCATTGATGTTACGATAAGGGGATAGTTTCTGCTTCATCAATTAATGATACTCAAAAACAGGTCCTGGTCAACTATTAAAATGGGCGAGGAGAAATCCCCGCCCATTATCCTTTCTCCTCTCTTCCTTAATGGAAGAGGATTAAAGTGAGGTAAATGCCTACTCCAACTTCACCATCTTCCTTATCGCCGTGAATTCACCTGCTTTAAGTCGGTAGAAGTAGGTTCCGGCTGGCAATTGTTCTTTAGGCACATTACGAACATTCCAGACGACATTGTAGATACCTGCCTGCTGTTTTCCTTGCACAAGTGTTGTTACCACTCTACCAGTTGAGTTGTAGACCTTTAGACAAACTTCTGTCTCTTTGGGAAGAGAATACTGAATGACCGTGCGATTGGCGAATGGATTGGGAAGATTCTGCGCAAGATTAAAAACTACTGGAGAAAGAGAGTGTGTAGATACCTCTTCAATTCCCGGCAATCCACCCCCATAAGGATTATGCCAGAAGCCGATGATGCCTTTATAATTGCCGCTTGTAACAATTCCCGATGCAACCGATTGCCCGATGCTCAATTGACAGATATAATCAGAAGAAGTTGTCTTTGTACCGCCTCCATCAAGAATATCGGCTTTAAGGATGTAATTTTGGGCAATAGAAAGATTGGATATCAACATAGGCAAGGTAATAGCAAATAAGAAAGATTTACGCATATTTCCTCCTATTGAATCTTTTTTTCTTTCATTTGTTCAATCTCTTCGTCGTTGGGAATAGGAATGACAGGTCTTTTTTCCGAACCTTTTCTTCTTCCAATAGCTATCCAATTAAATTCAGCATTCATATTTCCAGTTTCACATCGAGCTATGAAGCCATTTGCTGTTGTATTTTGCACATATATACCACTCCAAGAACCTACCGGGGTAATTATAACCCTTACAGGTATATATGGTGAAATCGCTTCGCTAAAGAGTCTATCAAAGGTGACTGAGGCCATCCCATTACTGAGTTGTGCTGTTCCGTTAGAGTAAAATTCTTCTTCGGGCGATTCGACACAAAAGAGAACTTCTTTTCCCTTAGAAGTCCTTACTACCGTTGACTTCCCTCCTTCAGCAACTAATCTACCATCGGTATAAATACCCTCTGCACCGGAACCAGATCCATAAGCATCGACATATAGTGCATATACATTATCGTCCGCGTTTTTCGCTACCCAAAGAGCATAACCTTTTTGAGTAATTGAGCTCAGACACCAAGTAGATGATGAATTAGATAAAAGTGCCCTTGCATATAAAACATCGGCGTCACCGCTAGTGGCAGTATTACGTACACTCACGGTTGGACACCCGGATGTTCTTTGAATGTAAAAAGGTTCACTTGTGAATAATGGATTTGCTATTTTGTCGATTGTCACAGCCTCATCCGCCAATTCACTTGTGCCAACCGCCCCGCTGGCAATGTTTGTCGTAATTGTGCCCGGAACATTGCCAGAGCCAGTAACATCACCGGACAATGTAAGGCTATGACTGTGCGAAGGAACAGGCAAATTGCTGGCGTGGTAGCCGTCAAGCATATCCGCATTCAGGTTGGAACAGAGGGTGCCGTTTGAAATCGGAACTTGCCCAGAGGAATTTCCGGCATGGTAATTGTCCACCTTGTCGGCATTGGGAACAGTGTAACTGGTATTGAAACTGAGTGTTACTTCACCCGAACTACCACCACCAGTTAATCCAGTTCCAGCGTAAACACCGGTAATGTCACCGCAGGTAAATCCTAAATCTGCTTGTTGGATTGTTCCATCCTGAATCTTTGCCGATGTAACAGCATTGTTGGCGATACTTGGATTAGGGTAGTTTCCGGTCAAGTCACCTCCAGCAGGACCTGAAGGTGAGGCAGATGTGCTGTAATTCGCCGTGTCGCTTTTGATACTGCGGTATGCGAATGCTGCGCTCGTAACTTCTACTCTGGGTGAGAGCGTTTGACCTTCAATAGTTACTTCAAGCCAGCGCTGAGCACCAGATGAGAAGTGAGTAGCGGGGATTCCTAAGGCAATACTGAAAAGACCTGCTCGGAATTCCACACTGCCAGAATAACTCCACAATTCATTCCCGCCGCTCCCTGCATCATAAAGTTTGAAAGTCATTGAGCGATTGCCGCTGAGGGTTTCACCTGCAACAGTTGTCACATAGCCCTGGATGTTTATTCGCTCCGGGACGCCAAATTCGGTCCAGGTTACCTCCACATCACCAATCGTAACGGTTGAGACTGGTGCTGCTGGCACATTGGCGTTTTCTGAGACAACAGGAGTAGTCGCCAGCAGGATTGCCGCTATTATGTTTACTATCATTTAAACCTCCTTTTGAAATATTAATAACCGGTAAAACCGGGATGCAGCGTTAATTTCTTCACCCCTTCTGCCGCGCTGCTTCGGCAGAAGAAGGGTCGCACGCATAGGGCGAATGTTAAAAATTTTCTAAAACGGTTGGTTTCTGTCTTTCGAAACCTTTGTGCGCAACTCAAAACCAAGAGATTATAACTGCAGGGTAAGAGAGAGACGAAAATTGAAGACTCAGTCAACACACGAAATTTTATAAAATTACCCCCCCTGTCAAGTAAAATCTTTATATTAAAAATGGTAAATATTCCCCTGCTTTTGTTTGACAGGTCAAGGTTTATACCTTATCTTTGAATATTAGTTTTTGGTTTTCTGAACCAGGAACCGAAAACGATTAACTATGAACTATCTTGATAACAGGAGGATTTAATGGCTAAGCATTGTGAGATTTGCGGCAAGGTCGGTATGGTTGGCTCAAATATCAGCCACGCCCATAATGTTACCAAAAGGCGCTGGGAGCCGAACCTGCAGCGGGTGCGGGTGAAGGAAGGAACTGCGACCAAGCGCATCTGGGTATGCACCCGCTGTCTCCGCTCGGGCAAGGTGCAGAAGGCGTAATGGAAAATAATTTTAGTTTCTGGTTCTTAGTTCTAAGTTCTTGGTCTTATGAACTAAAAACCAATAACTACGAACTAATATTTGCGAAGGAGGTCAGTTGAAATATTTGATTACTGGTATTACCGGTTTTGCTGGGAGTCATCTGGCTGATTATCTTTTAACGCTGGGTAAGGGCGAGGTTCATGGCATCATCCGGTGGCGCTCAAGAACCGAAAACATTGAGCATCTTATGGGCAAGATTTTTCTCCATGACTGCGACCTGCGCGACGCCTATTCGGTCAATCAGGTTATTTCCCTCGTGAAGCCCGACCGGATTTATCACCTTGCTGCCCAGAGTTTTGTGCCGATGTCCTGGGCAGCGCCGGCAGAGACATTTGTCACCAATGTGATTGGTCAGACCAACATCTTTGAGGCGGTGCGCGCCTGTGGTTGCGAATGCCGGATTCAGATTGCCTGCTCCAGCGAGGAGTATGGTCTGGTTCTGCCGGATGAGGTGCCGATAAAGGAGACCAACCCATTAAGACCACTCTCTCCTTATGCGGTGAGCAAGGTGGCGCAGGATTTGATGGGCTATCAGTATCACCAGAGTTATAAGATGTTCATCGTCCGCACCCGCGGTTTTAATCACACCGGACCGAGAAGGGGGCAGGTTTTTGTCACATCAAATTTTGCCAAACAGATTGCCGAGATGGAAAAAGGAAAGCGGGAGCCAATTCTTTATGTGGGTAATCTTGATGCGGTCAGGGACTTTACCGATGTCAGGGATACGGTGCGCGCCTATTATTTGATTCTGGAAAGGGGAACGCCTGGTGATGTTTACAATGTTGCTACGGGCAAGGGGCGCAAAATCAAGGAGGTGGTTGAGATTCTTAAAGGGTTTGCGAAAGTGAAGTTTGAGGTGAGGCAGGACCCAAAGAGGCTGCGCCCAAGCGATGTTGAACTTCTGATTGGCGATGCCACCAAACTCAAGGAGGCAACCGGTTGGGAGCCGGAGATTCCTTTTGAAAAAACCCTTGAGGATTTGCTCAACTACTGGCGCGAACGGGTTTGATTTGAGTTCTCAATGAAGCGGGTTCTCATCACCGGCATTGAGGGTTTTGTTGGCACCCATCTTTGCAATTATCTTAATGAAAAGGGGTATCAGGTTTACGGGATTCATCATACTGAGCCAAAGACACCCTTGGCTGCCGAACTTTTCCATGCGGACATCTGCCGATTTGAGGAGATAAAGAGGGTTCTTGAAGAGAGCCGGCCGGAATGGATTTTCCATCTTGCCGGGATTTCCTCGGTTGCCGATGCTGAGAAAGAGCCGGTTCCCTGTTATCAGGTAAATACTTTAGGGACCCTGAAACTTTTTCTTGCGGTTCATCAGTTGCGACTCCCATGCCGGATTCTTTTGGTATCATCTGCTGATGTTTATGGTCGGGGTGAAAAGCCGCACACCGAAGATGACCTACCCAATCCTTTGACCGCCTATGCCAGGAGTAAACTTTTGGCTGAGGAGATTGGCAGGCTTTATTATCGGACCTGGGAGATGGACATTGTGATTGTCCGACCCTTCAGCCATACTGGACCCGGTCAGGCGCCGAGGTTTGTGTTTCCCAAGGTTGCCCGTCACATTGCGCTGGTGGAAAAGGGTAGGCAGGAGCCGGTTCTGAAGATGGGCGATTTGAGCGTGCGCCGGGACTATACCGATGTCAGGGACATCTGTCGCGCCTATGTTTTGGCGATGGAAAACTGCCTGAGCGGCGAGACCTATAACATAACCTCTGGGAATTGTATCCGCTTGCGCGACGGGGTTGATATTCTCTTAAAGATGGCAAATAAGCCGGTTGAGGTTCGTTCCGGTGCAACCGAAATCCGTCCCTATGACATCCCCTATCTCTCAGGTAGCGCGGAAAAGTTTCAGCGCCTCACCTCCTGGCAGCCAGAAATACCCTTTGAAAAAACCCTTGCCGACCTCTTGGAGTACTACCGCAACCAGGAATAGGAATAGGTTGAGGTAGAGGTTGAGTTGAAGGTTTCAATCATCATCGTCACCTATAACAGCGCTGAGGATATCAAAGCCTGCCTTGGTTCAATCAGGTGCTCATCAGACTTTGAGACAATTGTAATTGACAACGCATCAAGGGACAAAACCAGGGAGATACTTCTTTCTTATAGCGCACCTCATTTAAAACTGATTCTGAATGAGAAGAACCTTGGCTATGCCTGTGCCAACAATCAGGGTGCGGCAGCCTCTCAGGGGGAATATCTCCTTTTTTTAAATCCGGACACCATCATTAGAGATGATGCGCTTGACAGAATGGTTGAGTTCCTTGACAAGAACCCTCTTGTTGCCGCGGTGGCACCAAGGCTTTTAAACCCTGATGGCACAAAGCAACTCTCCATCCGTTCATTTCCAACTTTCTCATCGGTTTTATGGGAGATGACCGGTCTGCCGAGAATCTTTCCGAAATTCAAAAAAATTGGCAAGTGGCGCCTGCGCTATTTTGACTACGACAAATTTCAGTATGTTGAGCAGCCGATGGCATCCTGCCTTTTAATCCGGCGCACCGTTTTCACTGAGCTGGGAGGGTTTGATGAAACATTTCCCATCTTTTACAATGATGTTGACCTCTCCTATCGGCTTTATCAAAAGGGCGGCAGGACCGCATATCTGCCTGAGGCAAGGGTTTATCACAAACTTGGTGCTAGCACCGGGCAAATAAAGCCAAAAATGGTTTATGAGGCGCATCGCTCCCTTTTCCGCTTCTTGAAGAAATATAACACCGGTGCCCCCTTTTTCCTGAAGGCGGTTGTCCTTTTGCCCCTTCTTGAAATCTCAGCCCTAATCCGGGTTATTAACTGGCAACTTCACAACAGGCTTTTTAGGCGTAGTGCCAGCCATTCTGCCTGATTCCTGCGATTGAACCGGCTGCGGTCCTTCCCGGAAAAGCGGTTTGGATTTTCCTTTATCTCCTGGATAAATCTGCCCAAAGATACGGCATCATTGCAGGAGCTGCCGGCATCCATTTCCTTCACCAAATCTGCCGCTTCGAGGGCGTTCTCTGCCCAGACAATTATCGGCTTTTGCGCGCCCAAATACTCATAAAGTTTCAAACCGACCGGCTGACCGGGTTTGCCGATGTACAAAAGTGCATCCGCACCCTTCATCAGGGCAAGCGCCCGGGAATGGGGAACCCTGCCCAAAAGCGTGACCTGTTTGTTTTTCTGAAGCATTTTCTGGCTCTCTTTGTCAATATTGCCAGCAAGGTAAAACCTGACATCAGGTAGTTGAGTGAGTGCTGAGAGGAAACCGGCGATCTCCTGCTGGTTCTCATAAAGATTGCCTACATAGAGGATGCTGAAGCCCGGCAGTTTTTCCGGGGCTATAATAAACTCATCCGGGTCAAAACCGTTTTCCAAAATCGCTATCTTTTCTTCACCGTAGTGCGCAATCCTTTGTGCGGTTCCTTTGTTCACCGCTAAGACCATACTGGCACCGGCAAATATCCTCTTAAGTATTTTCTTGAGAAACGGTCGCTGGTAAAATGGGGGTGCCTGAAAACCCGCGGGCCAGGGGTCGCGGAAGTCGGCAATAAAAGGCAGGTTGCCATTTTGCGCCAGTTTCAAACCAATTAGTAGTGCGCTCCAGGGCGGGGCTGTTGCCAAAACCGCCTGAGGTTTCAGTTCCCAAATGAGCCTTTTACCCTCCTTAATCGCAAATGGCATCCAGCCAACCTTGGCATCAGGAAGGAAGATGAAATTCAATAGCCTTGCCCCTCGTGCTAAATCATACCTGCTGCCCAATGGTGGTTCTCTTTTTGCCTTCTGCCTTTTGCCTTTTACATTTTGCAGTGTTCTTAAAATCCGGTTTGGGTCCAGGCTTTCGGTGCGGAAGATTTTTGCCCGGCTCAGGTCGCTTAAGAGGCTTTCATCATAGGCATAATAGGCAACATCCTTGACCGTGAGGATGATAGGCTCCCAGCCAAAATCGGGCAGAAACTTGCACAGTTTTGTCACCCGCATCACCCCGGAAAGTCCGAGCGGCGGGGTGTAATAGGCAACGACCAAAAGCCTATTCATTCCTGAACCATTTCCGGCAGATGCTCGCCAATCTGCGCCCTGAGCGCGGCAGGCTCCATCCGCACCAGCTGGATGGCATCAAGGTATTCCCAGAGCCCATCAACATCAAGGGTCAAGAGGTGGTCTTCAACCTTTAACTCCTCAGGGAGAAGGTCAAAGAATGCGCCTGAGCCGAGGCTATCCTCAAACATCTCAAGATGCGCGCGTACCACCGCCTTGATCGCCTCTCTTGTGGGCAAAGGAAACCTCTCCATATTCCTGTGGGGGGGACCACCCCCCCGGTGATTGCTGATTATCAAAACCTTGCCCCCCAAGTCCTCGGCATCTTTGCCCTCAACCTGCAGAGCCGCAGCGAGAAGCCCGCCATAGGTTGTGCCCAGGAGATGGACAATATATGACCGGTCTCCATCTGTGTAAAATGGAAACTCGCCCTTTTTCAGACCCGGGAAAATCCTGGCTTTTAAGACCTCAGCCATAAGATAGCAGTAGCCGCCAGTGCCAGTGCCTTCAAAAACCTTGGTGCTGGTGGAGATTGCCTCTAAGGGTTTGACAAGAATCTTTTTGTCCCTCTCCTTGCGTTCAATTGTCTGCCAGGACCTGCCGGCAAGAACAAACCGCTCAAGGACAAAATAGACCGTGCCAATCTCCTGACCGGAGGTGATGTCAATCACCTGATACTGGCCAAAACTTTTCTCCTGGATGTTGGAGTGAATCTTGCCCAGTTCCACCTTGTGCTCAAGGGCATCGGTCAGGAAGAAAATACCGTTTGACCTTTCCTGGAGAACCCGTTCGTCAAGGAGATGCGCAAAAACCTTCTCCACCACCGGGCTTGAGCCATAAACCGGCTGAAATATGCGCCTAAGCGCATCAAAGGTGGTGCCGATGCGCCGGCGCTGAAAACAGTAGGAGATGATTTGCTGGGGCAGGATGGCAAGGCAGGGGGTATAGCGCTTCTCATAAAGTTCGCCTTTGCGCGCGCAGTCAATAAAGGTCTCAAAAAGCAGCCTTTCCCAGGAGTCAAGATAGACACCAATCATATACAACCCGTTCCCCGAGCGCCGGTTTCCCCTGCCGATGCGCTGTAATAGGGAGGAGACATTGAATGGCGGGCGAAACAACACCACCGCATCAACATCACCGATATCAATCCCCAGTTCAAGGGTGGAGGTGCAGCACAAGATGCCGATGCGCTCCTTGTTCATCTTTGCCTCAACCTCCTCGCGCACCTGCCTTGTCAGGCTGGCATGATGAACCCAGACCTTGCCGGTAAAAGGCGGCCGGTCAAACAGCTTAACATTTGCCTCGGCAAGTGAGCGGGCATTAAAGAAAACCAAGACCTTATGGCAGCCCTGAGCCACAAGCCTCTGGATAACCCTTCCCTGCCAGTCCGGACCAGCCTTGATGAGTTCTGCCTCAATCTCCCGCTCCTTTGCCACCTTTACCACTCGGGCATTGGAGAAGTAGCGTTCACCGATTTTCTCGTCGTCAATCGTTGCGGAAAGGGCATAATAATTTAGATTGCTGTTGATGAGCCGCAGCCTTTCCAAAAGGACCCTTAACTGGTCCCCGCGCGGGGTGTTATCCAAGAGGTGAATCTCATCCAAAATCACCGCCTTCAGGGTTGAGAATATGCGCGGGTGCCGGCAGAGGAGGGAGTCAAATGACTCCGGCGTTGTCAAGAGCATAAAGGGCAGGCTTTTTTCCCTGACTGTTGGATGGTCGCCGGTCTTGCGCTCAAGTTTTAATCCTAAATATTCTAAGGGCTCAACCAGACGGCGATAGAGGTCGTTGACCAGGGCGCGGGTGGGCGAGATGTAGAGGACGGAAAAGTTGCGGCAATCCTGGCTTAACAGCCTTTCCACAACCGGGGCAACAACCGCCTCGGTCTTGCCTGATGCTGCGGGTGAAATGAGCACCAAATTGTTGCCGGAAAGGATTTCCGGAATCGCCTTGACCTGGACCTCGGTCAATGAGCCGAAACGGGCAAAGAATGCTGGCCAGGTGTGTGCCAGCGCGGTCCTTATCTCTTTCTGTTCCTCAAGCGAAGAAGGCACCTTGTTCTAAGCCACAGCCGCTCTTTGGGGCAAGACCCCCTGCTGGCGCATCCGGGCGATGTCAAGCGCCTCAACACAACCTTTGATAAACGCCCTGATGCCAGCGCTGTTCTGGCGCGCGGTTCGGGCAAGCAGTCGCTTCTGCTCCTCTACCGGCAGATGGAAATTGGGATATGCCCGCTCGTAAACATTTATCATTGTGGCAAAGGCATTGGCAAGCGCCTGGTCACTCAAAGGTGAAAGTTCTATACGGTGCCGGATAGAGTTGGCAAGTCTTAAATAACCGTATTCGCCCGGGGTTGGGGTGGTGGCAAAGATTACTAAAAGTGCCGGCTCACGGTAGATATAAGGGACGGGTCGGACCTGATTGTGAATCAGCCGGTCGCTAATCTGGCGCAGCTGGGGGTCGTTCTGGGCAATCCGGACCAGCCCCTCCATAAAGTTGATGCTTTTGGAGAGGTAGATGATATCCCAGAGCCGGGTAACGGTCTCCGCCTCATCAATCAAAAGCACCAGGCCCTTAAAGCCTAATTGCCGGCAGATATAGGAGATTGCCGAGATGATGTTGCCATAGAAGTCCGCAGCGGTGGAGAAGTCATAAAGTGCGGGAATCCCCTGGGCACCCCGAACCCGGTAGGGTGCGCGCATCTCCGTGGCATACTCTTTCGTGCTTTCACCCTCAACCCATTGCCAGAACACCTCGGTTTCGGTCGCAAGCGGGTCAAGTTTCTTCATCTTCCTTAAAAGCGGTCCAAAGAAGACATGGTCTTTCAGGTCAAGGTCAAGCGCCATCCGCAGAAGTTCCCGAAATCCACACTCCCTGCCCTCGTGGATAAATCTGATGTTGCGGACCAGTTCCCGATAGACCCTTTTCGGTCGGTGGGGCGCGACCTCCTGGGGATCAAACTGCACCAGGCTTGCGACCATCCCCTTCTTTAAAGCCCGGTGATGGATGAGTTCTAAAAGATGGGTCTTGCCGGTGCCATACTCGCCCTCAATCATATAGACATCGCCCCGGCTGCGGGCAAGTCCGTCAAGCGCCTCCTCTAAAAGCCGCAGCTCCTTATCCCTGCCAAAGGTGAAGAGTTCCACATCCTGATGGGGGACGATTCCCAGCCGGAACGCCTCAATCATCCGGCAGGCGCTCACCCTGTCAATCCCAACCGCCGCCGCCACCGCCGAGTCTAAAAGCCCCTCATCAATATCAAACAGGGGGCGCACCCGGCTCTTTGGTAGCCAGAGGCGCAGGCCGGTCTGAAACCGCACCAGAATC